>JAEWFB010000294.1 GCA_023389095.1 Actinomycetes bacterium | reverse complement strand
GAAGTTCGGCTCCATCGAGCGCTTCCTCGGGGTGCTCGTCGAGCACTACGCCGGCGCGTTCCCGGTGTGGCTCTCGCCGGTCCAGGTGCTCGGCGTCCCGGTGGCCGAGGACTACGCCGACTACCTCGGCGAGGTGCTGGACCGGATGCGGCGCAAGGGCGTCCGCGTCGAGCTCGACGCGAGCGACGACCGTTTCCCGAAGAAGATCCGCAACGCGAGCAAGTCGAAGGTCCCGTTCACGCTCATCGCGGGCGAGGAGGACCGCGCCGCCGGCGCCGTGTCCTTCCGCTTCCGCGACGGGTCGCAGAAGAACGGCGTGCCGATCGACGACGCGATCGGCGAGGTGCTCGCCGCGATCGAGAGCCGCGCCCAGGTCTGACGCGCGCCTGACGCGCGCCTGACGCGCGCCTGACGCGCCTGACGCGCAGATCCGACCTCCTCGAGGAGAACGACGGTTGTCCTGTCCGATGTCCTGTCGACATCGGACAGGGCGCCGGTCACGGGTTGCCGGGCCCGGCGCACGACACGAGTGTCGGGCGGGACACCGCCGTCGCCCCGTGAAGGAACGCCCCCATGCGCATCGTGCTCAGATCGCTCGGCACCGTCGTCCTCGCCGCCACCGCCCTCGGGCCGGTGCTGCCCTCGGGGGCGCCGCCGACCGCGGCCGCCGCCGCGGCCGCTGCCTCGCTCGTCTCGGCGGTCAACCCGTTCATCGGCACGCAGGACAACGGGAACACCTTCCCGGGTGCCAGCGCGCCGTTCGGCATGGTCCAGGTCAGCCCCGACACCGGGGGAGAGGGCGGCTACGACTACTCCCAGAAGGCCATCTACGGCTTCAGCCAGACCCACCTGTCCGGCGTCGGGTGCCCGGTCGTCGGTGAGCTGCCCGTCATGCCGACGACCGGCGCGATCACGACCGTCGACCCCTCGCGCTACGCGTCGACCTACGCGCACTCCGACGAGGAGGCGAGCCCCGGCTACTACCGCGTCGGGCTGCCGACCTACGGCGTCCGGGCCGAGCTGACCGCCACCGACCGCACCGGCTGGCAGCGCTTCACCTTCCCGGCCGGCAAGGCCGCCAACGTCCTGCTCAACACGGGCAAGGCCAACATGCGGGTCTTCGACTCCGAGGTGCACGTCGTCGGTGACCGCGTCGTCGAGGGCCGCATCCACGACGGCAACTTCTGCGCCGGCAAGGACGAGCACACGGTGTACTTCCGCGCCGAGTTCGACCGGCCCTTCGCCTCGTTCGGCACGTGGAGCGGCTCGACGCTGACCAGTGGCCGCCGTGACGCGTCGACGACGAACGGCGGCAACGGCGCCGCCCTGACCTTCCCGGACGGGACGACGTCGGTGACGATGAAGGTCGGCCTCAGCTACACCGGAGTCGACGGCGCCCGCGCCAACCTCGCGAAGGAGACCGGCGCCGGCTTCGACTTCGACGCGACGCGCGCGGCCCTGACCCAGCGCTGGGAGCAGCAGCTCGGTCACGCCCGGATCACCGGTGGGTCCGCCGAGCGGCGCACCGCGTACTACACGGCGCTCTACCACTCGCTCATGCACCCCAACCTGGCCTCGGACGTCGACGGCACCTACCACGGGTGGGACGGGAAGAACCACGTCGCCGACGGCTACACGCCGCGCCAGAACTTCTCGCTCTGGGACACCTACCGCCCGCAGAACCAGCTGCTCGAGGTGCTCGCCCCGGACGTGGCCCGTGACTCCTACCTGTCGGTGCTCGCCATCGGCCGCGAGGGCGGCTGGCTGCCGCGCTGGGCCCTCGTCAACAGCGAGACCAACATCATGACCGGCGACCCGGTCACCCCGTTCCTCGTCGAGGGCTGGAGCAAGGGCTTCCTCGCCGGACACGAGGACGAGGCGTACGCGTTGCTCAGGCAGAACGCGACCGAGCGGCCCCCGGCCGACAGCCCGTACAACGGACGCTCCGGCCAGCACTACTACGAGAAGCTCGGCTACATCCCGTTCGGGCTCGAGGTCGGCACCGACTGCGTGTCGCACGGCGGTGACAACGACTGCGACCACCCGGCCTCGGCCACCATGGAGTACGCCGCAGCGGACGCGTCCCTGTCGATCATGGCCAAGGCGCTGGGCCACACGGCCGACGCGGCGATGCTCACCCAGCGCAGCGGCTGGTACAAGAACCTCTGGGACGCCGGCACGCAGACCTTCCGGCCGAGGATGAGCGACGGTACCTGGCTCGATCCGTACGACCCGGTGGAGGCCGCCCACGCCTTCCACGAGGGCGGTTCGTACCAGTACCAGTGGCTCGCCCCGCAGGACCCCGCCGGCCTCGTCACGCTGATGGGCGGCCGCGCGGCCACCGAGAAGCGGCTCGACGACTTCTTCGCCTACGACAAGCTGCTCACGGACCCGGCCGGCACCGCCCGGACCGACTGGATCGAGGCGACCTACGCCTACTACAGCAAGCCGACGTACAACCCGAACAACGAGCCCGACCTGCTCGCGCCCTACACGTACGCGTGGGTGCAGCAGCCGGCGAAGATCGCGACCGTCGCCCGCGCCGCGTTCACGCTCTTCACCGACGGCGCCGACGGCATGACCGGCAACGACGACCTCGGCACCATGAGCGCCTGGTACGTCTTCTCCTCGTGGGGCCTCTACCCGACGATGAGCGGGGCCAACTACTTCGTCGTCAGCTCGCCCCAGTTCGAGCGCGTCGACGTCGACGTCGCGTCACCCACCGGGGTGCGCACCGGCCAGGGCGGGCGCCTGACGATCACGGCCCCCGGCGTCTCCGACACCAACCGCTACGTGCAGACCCTGACGGTCGACGGGACGAAGAGCACGAAGAGCTGGGTCGGCTGGGACGCACTCCGTCAGGGCGGGACGATCGCCCACACCGTGGGCACGACGCCCAGCCGCTGGGGCACGACACCCGCGGACGTGCCCCCCTCCGCCGTGCAGGCCGGACGCGACCCGCGCCTGGCGCTGTCGATGACGGCACGTCCGAACCCGGTCGTCGTGCCCACCGGGGCCCGTGAGGCCCGCCTCTCGGTCGACCTCGTCGGCCAGGCGCCCAAGAGCCTGCCGGTGCAGGTCGACGTCGCGGCGCCGCAGGGCTGGTCGGCCGCGGTGGGCTCGAGCGGTGACGGGGCGGTCGTCCTGCACAGCGACGGCATCCCGGCGAGCACGTCGGTGCCGGTCACCCTGACGCTGCCGGCCGGCCTCGGCGTCGGGTCGCACGAGGTGCGCGTCACCGCGTCGGCGCCGGGCGTCGATCCCGTGACGAAGGTCGTCACGGTACAGCTGCAGGAGGCCCTGGCCTGCGTGCCCGGGGGCACCGGCTGCGCCGTCGACCTCGCGCCCGCCCGCAACCACGACGGCACCGCGACGGTGTCCTCGCCGAGCGAGGGCAACTTCGACGACAGCGGGTGGAGCTACGACGCCGCCCTCCTGCCGACGGGGACCACGTGGGACTGGAACGGCGTCACGTACGCGGCTCCGGTCACCTCAGGAACGACGCCGAACTTCGTCGAGGCCCGCGGCCAGACGATCCTCGTCCCCGCGGCGGTCCGTGGGGCGATCCACGTCATCGGCTCGACGCACAACGGAGACGTCTCGACCGCCCTGCGCCTGACGTACACCGACGGCAGCGTGCAGTCCGTGCCGATCTCGTTGACCGACTGGGCTGCCGGGAGCGGCCACAACGGCAACCAGGTCGCGATCGCCATGGACCACCGCATCAGGGGCGGCTCGGGTGTCGACGGGCCCCCGGTGCAGCTGTTCGGCACCACCGTCGCTGCCGACCCGGCCCGGCGGCTGCAGTCGATCACGCTGCCCGGCGACAGCAGGTTCGAGGTCTACGCGGTCTCGCTCGGCTGAGGCTCCCGGGTGCCGGGGGTCCCGCCGCCCTCGTCACCCTCGTCACCCTCGTCGATCTCCGGGCTCGGCGCCGTGCGTCGGGCCCGGAGCCGCACGACCCCGACGAGCCCGACGAGCAGGAACAGCGCCGACAGGTACTGTGC
>JAEWFB010000264.1 GCA_023389095.1 Actinomycetes bacterium | reverse complement strand
TCGACGACGCCGTGCGCCTCGTCGCCGCCCTCGACGAGCCCGACACCGACAACTACGTCCGCGCCCACGCGTCGGCCGACCTCGCCGAGCACGGCGACGAGCGTCGGGCCACGACCCGCATCTTCGGAAGCAAACCCGGCTCCTACGGCGCCGGCATCCTGCCGCTCATCGAGTCGGGGAGCTGGCGCACCGACGCCGACCTCGCCGAGGTGTACGCGACGTGGGGCGGGTTCGCCTACGGCCGTGACCTCGACGGCGCCCCGGCCCGCGGCGACATGGAGCGCTCCTACCGGCGCATCGACGTGGCCGCCAAGAACGTCGACACCCGCGAGCACGACATCGCCGACAGCGACGACTACTTCCAGTACCACGGCGGCATGGTCGCCACGGTCCGTGCGCTGACCGGCCGGGCCCCGCGCGCCTACGTCGGCGACTCGACGACGCCCGACGCCGTCCGCACCCGCAGCCTCACCGAGGAGACGGCGCGCGTGTTCCGGGCCCGCGTCGTCAACCCGCGGTGGATCGCCGCGATGCGCCGGCACGGTTACAAGGGCGCCTTCGAGCTGGCCGCCACCGTCGACTACCTCTTCGGCTTCGACGCGACGGCCGGCGTCGTCACCGACTGGATGTACGAGCAGCTCGCGCAGACCTACGTGCTCGACAAGGAGAACCAGGACTTCCTCCGGCACGCGAACCCGTGGGCACTGCACGGCATGGTCGAGCGGCTAAACGAGGCCGTCGACCGCGGCCTGTGGGAGTCGCCCGACCCGCAGCTGCTCGCCGACCTCCAGCAGGTGTACCTCGACGTCGAGGGCGACCTCGAGGCGTGAGGCCGCCCTCGGGCGTCGGTGGCGTCCGTGGCGTCCGTGCGGGTGCGCGTCAGTGGCAGTAGAGCACCTGCGTCGAGTGGCCCGTCTCGTTCCACCGGCGCGTCGACCACGAGAGGTTGACGGCGTAGGCGCAGGCCGGGTCGGCGCTGACGTCGACGGGCTGGCCGCCCGTGCTCGTCCCGTTGTGCGCGCCGGTGTGGTGCCCGCGGAACCATGGCATCGCCATGCCGGTGGTGTAGGCACCGGCCGGCGTGGCCTTGGCGCCCGGTGACGCGCTCGAGTGGACCGTGCCGGCGTTGCTCGAGATCGTCACTGCGTACTCGCGCAGCATCGGGTGGTCGACCGTCGCGAGCAGGTGGATCGTGCTGACGCTCGAGAGCGGGTTGCACGCGTTGGCGTGCAGCTCCTCGAGGTCGAGGGCGACCTGCACCGGCGAGTTGTCGAAGACGACGGCGGCCAGGTGGTCCGACCACAGGACGGGCCCCGGGATGCCGCCGTTCTCGCGCACCTCGAAGGCCAGGGCGTACCGGCGCACCGGCTCGCGCTCGGCGGGCGTCAGGTCGCGGCCGGCGTCGGCCTTGGTCAGCGCCGCGCTGAGCTTCGGCGGGTGCAGGGAGGTGATTGCCGCGGTGTTGACGACGGCGAGGTCGAAGGTGCGCAGGAACGTCGACGGGCTGACCGTGACGACCGTCGAGCCGCCGGGCGGGTTGGCCAGCGGCACGGTGACCGGGTGCCCGTCGAGGGTGAGCCAGCCGTCCGGGTCGGCGTCCGCCGCGCTGAGGACGACCGGGTGGGAGGTCGTCGTGCCGGTGCCGTCGTCGTAGAACACGTAGCCGACCTGGACGCCGCCCAGCTGGGAGGTCATCGGCTGCAGCGACGCCGGGGCGACGCTCGGCAGGACTGACGCGTCCTCCGGGCCGGGCCAGGTCCACTCGCCCCAGAGGAACCGGTACTGCAGCGTGGTGCCCGACACCGGGTGGCGCAGCGGGCAGTTGCCGTGCAGCGTCACCGAGCCGCCGAAGAAGTAGTGACCCGACGCGGTGTCGCCGTCGGTCGTGAAGGCCGCGCCGGCGCTGCCCGGGGCCGGGTGGATGCCGAAGACCTCGACCTGCTGCCAGTGGGGCTCGCCCTCGGGGCCGCCGCCGTGCACCTGGTCGGTGCAGAGGCTGACGCAGAAGCACGGCCCGATGTTCTGCCGGCCTCGGCGCCTGCCGTCGGACTGGGTCTCGGTGAGGATCGGCGTCGAACCGAGCGTCGCGGTGAAGTAGACGTCGGGGCCGCCGACGAGCTCGACGTTCAGCCACGGCGACCACGGGGTCCGCGTGAAGTCGGCCGCGACGTAGCTGATGAGGAAGTGACCGGTGCCGTCGGTCGTCGCGCTACCGAGCGCGTCGTCCTGGAGCCAGTCGGCGTCGAAGGCCGACACGGTCGCGCCGGGTACCGCAACGCCGCCGTCGCACGTCGTGAGGCGGCCGCAGATGGTCCAGACCCCGAAGAGCGACAGGATGTGGCACCAGAACCGGTGTGGCACGACGTGCGACCACTCCGCGACGGGGCCCTTCTCGGTCTGCCGCCACTGCGGCTGGACCGTCGTGACTGCCACCTGCACCGGCTCGTGCCGGCCGGCCTTGGGTCGCGCCACGGTGTCGAGGCGGACGTGCACCTCGACCGGGCCGCCGTCGTAGCGCTCGCGGTCGAACGCGACGGCGTAGGTGCCGTCCGCGCCGACGGTCCCGGTGCCGAGCGGCGCGTCGGTGCGCGCGTCGTCGGGACCGACGATGCGGTAGGTGTCCTTCGGCGCGGCCGTGGCAGCCTCCGTGACGTGCTCGCCCTTCGCGGCGTACACGAGCACCGTTGCGCCCATGAGTGGTTCGCGGCAGTCGCCGTCGCACAGGGCGCCGAACACGGTGCCCCGGATCTCGTGGTGGTCCATCTCTCGTCCCCAAGCCCGGTGGCCCCGTCCCCGTGACGCGGCCCTCGGCAGGTCAGA
>JAEWFB010000137.1 GCA_023389095.1 Actinomycetes bacterium | reverse complement strand
GCCCGTGCACGATGATCGCCTCGGCGTCGGCCCGGCAGACCGCGTCGTACACCTTGTCCATCGTCGTGCCGAGCAGGTCGAGCTGGTCGACGAGCAGCATGACCGAGCTCTTGCCGTCGGCGATCGGGCGCGTGTCGGCCCAGTCGCGGGGCAGGCGCAGGTAGTTGCCGATGGCGACCGGCAGGTAGTCGGTGGCCGTGGCCATGACGCTGTAGCCCTGGGTGCTGCCCAGGGCGAGCTGGTCGAGGCGGGGGAGCGTCTCGCGGACGACACGCGTCACGCGGAGCAGGCGGGAGAGCACGACGCCGGGCACGCGACCGGCCCGGGCCTGGGCCTCGACGGTGTCGAGCGCGCCGAGCAGCTGCTCGGTGGTCGGCGGCCCCGGACGCACCGGTTCGGGCGCCTCGGGCCTGTCCAACCCGAACCACGACCGGATACCCACTGCGAGACCCCTCTTCATCGTCCCCATCACCGTCGGGGGCCGGCCCCGCTCGTGCAGCGCTGCCGGCCCCGCTCGTCCTGCCCTGCCGGTCCCACGCGCCGTCGCGCGGGTGGCAGTCCTCGCACCCCTAGGCAGCCCCGCGGGTCGGCCGCGACCCGGGGCGCGTCCTGCTCGTCCTTCTGTTCGTGCTCGTCACGCTCGTCACGCTCGTCATGCTCGTCACCGCGTCGGGCCGCTGAGGTCGAAGACGCCGGGGGCGGCGTTGGTGGCCTGGCGCGCGTCGTGGGAGGCCACCCGCTCGAGGTAGCTGCGCGACTTCGCGACCTCGGTCTCGAGGGTGCCGATCGTCGCGGCCATGTTGTCGAGGGCGCGCGCCTTGAAGGTGTCGATGGTGTCCATCGTCTCGTAGATGTTGGCGAAGGCCTTCTGCAGCGACTCGATCGACAGCGTCGAGCTGGCGGCCTGCTCCTGGATGCGCGCCGAGTTCTGCTTGAGGGCCTCGGACGTGCGCTCGATGATGCCCGAGGTCGTCGTGTTGAGCGCCGTGATCTGGTCGAGCACGAGCTGCTGGTTGTTGAGGGCCTGGGCCACGATGACGGCCGTGCGCAGCGCCGACACCGTCGTGGTCGTGGCGCGGTCGACGCCCTTGATGAGCTCGATGTTGTTCTTGATGATGATGTCGATGGCCAGGTAGTTCTGGATCGACACCGCGAGCTGGGTCAGCAGGTCCTGGTGCTTCTGGCGCACGTAGAACAGGACGTCCTCGCGCAGCGCCTTGGCCTTCTCGGGGTCGGTGGCCTCGAGGGTGGCCACCTGGGCGGCGAGCCTCGCGTCGAGCCGCTCGGCGACGTAGACGTACTGGTTGAGCCGGCCCATCGACTCCCAGAGGTTCTTCTTCTCGAGGTTGAGGGCGACGTTGTCCTTCGTCAGCTCGTCCTGGCCCGACTGGAGCGAGTGCAGGATGCCGTTGAGGTGGCTCTGGGCCGACTGGTACTTGCGGAAGTAGTCGGTGACCCGGTCGCCGAAGGGGATCATGCCGAGGAACTTCTTGGCGCCCTGGGCCTGGCCCGGGTCGAGGTCCTCGACGGTGCGGCGCAGGTCGAGGAGGGTCTTGCCGACCTTGGAGTTGCCCGACAGGCCGCCCTCGTTGAGCGCCTTGACCGGCATCTGGAGCATCCGGTTGCTGCTCTCGGCGGCGAAGCGGATCTCGTCGGTGCCCATGCTGCGCACGTCGGCCGCCTTGGCCTCCCACTCGGGGGACTTCGCGGTGGTGCGCATCAGGCCGTCGAGGTAGGTGTCGACCTTGGAGTCGAGGCCGGGCAGCGCCGCCTCGGGCACGGCGGGGGCCATCTTCGGGGCCGAGGTGTCGGCGATCGCCAGGCTCGGGGCCGGGGCGGTGAGGACGAAGGCCTCGCTCGGCGGCGGCGCCAGGGGTGTGACCTGCTGGGCCTGCGCCTGCGCTTGGGCCGGTGGAGCGGAGGCGGCGGCTGCGGCCTGGGCGGCTGGCTGGTCGGTCATCGTCGAACGGGTCCTTCCCCTCGGTGCCGGACACGTCGGCGACGCGTCCGAAGTCCCTCGCCCACGGGTGGGGGACCGGCGTGGGAGCCGGTCGCGTCGTCCCGTCTCGGGCGTACGGCCACTCTACGTGCCGTGCGCCTGCGACGGGCAGACGTTTCCGGGGGTTCCACGCCGGCTCCACCCGCGTCGCGTCGGCCCCGCGGGGGAGGATCCGCAGGGCCCACGCGATGCCGCGGAGCGGGCGACCGCGGCTCGGCGCCAGGGGAAACACCAAGCCGCGGTCGCGTTCGTGGGCTGCCCCACGCCTCTCGAACGACAGGGCCCCCGCGGGAGTTCCGCAGCGGTGCCGCGGGTGTGCCCTCGGCGTCAGCCGATCTGCCAGGAGCGCTTGCTCAGGCCGAACCAGAAGCCGTCGATGACGCTCTCCGAGGCGAGGCCACCGGACGCCGAGGCGGCGCCGAGCGTCACGAACAGCGGTGCGAAGTGCTCGGTGCGCGGGTGTGCCTCACGGGCGGCCGGGGCCTTGGCGAGGAAGTCGAGCAGTCCGTCGACGTCCTCGGCGGCCATGGCCTCCTGCGCCCAGTGGTCGAACTCGGCGCTGGCCCGGGGCGGCGTGCCGTCGGCACCGGCGGCCGGGTTGAACCAGCGCAGGTTGTGGGTGGTGAACCCCGAGCCGACGATGAGGGTGCCCTGCTCGCGGAGGGGGGCGAGGCGCCGGCCGAGGTCGAACAGGCCGCGCGGGTCGAGCGTCGGCATCGACATCTGCAGGACCGGCACGTCGGCGTCGGGGAACATCTCCTTGAGCGGGACGTAGGCGCCGTGGTCGAGGCCGCGGGCCTCGTCGCGGTGCAGCTCGTGGCCGGGGGAGGTGAGCAGACGCGTCACGTCGTCGGCGAGGCCGGGCGCCGCGGGCGCGTCGTAGGTCACGTCGTAGTACCTCTGCGGGAAGCCCCAGAAGTCGTAGGTCAGCGGGGCGCCGGTCGTCGAGCCGAGCGTCGTCGGGGCGTCCTCCCAGTGGGCCGAGACGATGAGGACGTCCTTGGGCTTGGGCAGGTCGGCCGACCACGCGGCGAGCTCCGCGGTCCAGCGCCGGTCGTCGGCGAGCGGCGGCGCGCCGTGGCTCAGGTAGAGGACGGGTGCGGTGGACATGGGCAGCTCCTGTAGAAAGTTGAACAATAAACTATCACGGGAACGCGGCCGGTGCGCCGTTTCTTCCGGACGCTCCCGGGACGTTGTGCCCTGCTCGCCGCCCACCTGCTGGCGGGAGGGTGTGGCATGAGCGACATCCACCTGGTCCACACGGCCGAGCAGCACACGGCCGTCGTCCACGCGCAGGTCCCCATGCAGGAGCTGCCCGCGTTCTTCGAACGCGCCTACGGTGAGGTCCTCGCCGCGGTCCGGGCCCAGCGGGCCGCGCCGGTGGGGCCGCCGTTCGCGCTCTACCACGGTATGCCCGGCGCCACCGTCGACGTCGAGGCCGGTTTTCCCGTCTCGGCCGCCGTGCCGGCCTCGGGCGACGTCGTGCCCGGCACCCTTCCGGCAGGCGAGGCGGTCGAAGCCGTCCACGTCGGCCCGTACGACCGCCTTCCGGACACGTACGCGGACGTGCAGGCGTGGATGGCCGCGCACCACCTGAGCTCCGGGCCGCAGATGTGGGAGAGCTACCTCTCCGACCCGCAGAGCGAGCCGGACCCGGCCCGCTGGCGCACCCTCGTGGTCGTCCCCACGGCGTGACGACGCCCGCGGCTCCGCCCACCCCGCGGGCGCCGCACCCCGGTCCGTGCCTCGTGGCGTGGCGGGACGAGCGGTGGCGCACCTGTTACGGTCGGGGCGGTTCCGCGTCGGAGCAGCGACGAATCCGCTGCACGTGAGACCGGGAAGTCGTAGGTGAGTCATGGCTGCAGGCAAGGGCCGCAAGCTCGTCATCGTCGAGTCG
>JAEWFB010000121.1 GCA_023389095.1 Actinomycetes bacterium | reverse complement strand
CGGGTGAAGAACGCGATGGGCTGGCGCAGCACGTGGCCGAAGACCTCGACGCGCAGGTCGTTGATCAGCCCCTCACCGATGCGGGCGGAGTACCAGCGGGACACGATCGTGAACAGCACGTCGACGACCGCGATGACCGCCACGAGGAGGGAGAGTCGCACGACGACGCCGGAGTCCTTGGGCACCACGCCGTCGTCGACGATCGCCTTGAGCAGCAACGGGACCGCGACGACCAGCAGCGAGTCGAGCACGACGACGACGAGGAACGCCACGATGTCGGACCGGAACGGGCGGGCGTAGCCGAGGACGCGACGTCGGGTGCCGGGCGCGAGCCGGCGTTCGGCCACCGACGAGTCGCGCGACATCGACCGCATCGCCATCCACGGTTGCATGCCCACGGGCTGGTCCCTCCTCGTCCACGGTCAGCCGTCCGTCCGGCTGCCCCTCCATCATCCAACCGCGGACCACCGACGCCGATTCCCGGCCGTGCTTCGCGGCCGGGTCGGCGGGTCAGGACGCGTCGGGGCGCAGGCGGTCGAGCATCCCGAGCAGCAGCCCCGTCTGGGCCTCGCGCTCGGCGCGCAGCTGGGCCTCCGCGTCGTTGGCGGCCGCGGCCCGCAGCAGCGGCTTGAGAGCGCGCAGCGCCTCGTCGGGCGCCTCCAGCAGGGCCGCGACGAGCGAGGCGGTGGCGTCGTCGAGGTCGGCGGCCGGAGCCATCGAGGTGAGCAGGCCCATCGTGTGCGCCTCCGGCGCCGACACGGGGCGCCCGGTCGCGCAGAGCTCGAGGGCACGGGCGTACCCGACGAGGTGCACGAGCGGGCCCGTGCCACCGAGGTCGGGGACGAGCCCGAGGCTCGTCTCGCGCATCGCGAACCACGCGTCGAGGGCAGCGAGGCGAAGGTCGGCGGCGAGGGCGAGCTGGAAGCCGGCCCCGATGGCATAGCCGTGCACCTGCGCCACGACGACGGCCGGGCACCGGGCCCACGCGGTGAAGCCCTCCTGGTAGCGCGCGATGCCGGCCTGGATGCCGGTCGGGCCCGCCTCGGCCAGGGCGAGGACGCTCTCCTCCCCCGGCACGCCCTCGGGCGTGAACATCGCGGTGTCGATGCCCGCCGAGAACGCCGGACCCTCGCCACGGATGACGACGACGCGCACGTCCTCGGGCACCGACCGGGCCTGCTCGGCGAGGGCGGCCCAGAGGGACGGCGTCTGGGCGTTGCGCTTGTCGGGGTGGTCGAGCACGAGGGTGCGTACGGGCCCCGCGGTCTCGACACGCAGGTGCGGGTGCGGCCGGTCGGTCTGCGTCGACGTCATGCCCCGCAGGCTACCGGCGGGTCACTCGCGGCGACGGGCGCGGCGCTCGGCCGGGCCGGCCGCACGGCGCGCAGCACGCCCCAACCGCTGACCGACGCCGGCTGCACGACCTCGACGCGGAAGACGCGCGAGCACTCCAGGCACGACCACGCGGAGGTCGGGTCCGGGAAGGGCGTGACGTCCTCGCCCGCGCAGAACGGGCACGTGAGGGTGTGGTCGGTCGGCATGCCGTCCAGAGTGGCAGGACGACTCCACAGATACAATAACCATCCATTATGTGACCCAGACGTTCTCGTTATGCCTAGCCCCCACCGCCACCGCCGAGCGCCCCCACCGCCCGGGCAATCACGAGCAGCGAGGTGAGCAGGGCTGCCGTCGCCTCGAGCCCCATGAGCGCCTTGGCGCGCGCCGACAGCGGCATCGTGTCGGTGGGGCTGAACGCGCTCGAGTTCGTCAGCGAGACGTAGAGGTAGTCGACGAACTCGGGCCGCCAGTTGCTCCGGTCCCCCGACGTCGCCGCCACCTCGACGACCGTGTCGCGGTTCTCGTCCTGGGAGAAGCGCCAGTCGGCCGGCTGCAACCGGTCCCGCGACAGCGTGTGGCGGGCCACCGGACCCCCGCGGTCGATCTCCCAGAACAGCAGGCCGAAGCCGATGACGTTGGTGAGCCACACCTGCAGGCCGGCCAGCAGCAGCGGCATCCCGCCGGGCTGCCCCGCCGTCAGGGTCTGCACCAGCATCCCGAGCGCGACGAGGTTCGTCGCGATGACGACGAGGGCGAGGGCGACGGAGACCCCGCGCGACCAGCGCGTCTGGCGGACCAGGCGCGTCGGGTTCGTCACGAGCAGCGCGATGAGCAGCGCCAGCTCGACCGCGGGGATGGCCAGGCGCGGCCCCACGAGCAGACTCTCCGGCAGCGCCGCGTAGGCGAGGATCGCCACGAGGACGGCGAGGGTCGGCCAGAGGCGGTGCTCGCCGGTGCTGCTGCGGGCCTCGTGGTGCCGCCGCCGTTGCCTACCGGGTGCCATGCCGCCACGCTAGCCGCCGCGGGTGGCAACGGCCGTCAGGCGAGCGCGATGAGGTCGCGGTAGTCCGGGCCCCAGAGGTCCTCGACGCCGTCGGGCAGCAGGAGGATCCGCTCGGGCTCGAGCGCCTCGACGGCGCCCTCGTCGTGGGTGACGAGCACGACGGCCCCCTCGTAGGTCTTGAGCGCGCCGAGGATCTCCGCGCGCGAGGCCGGGTCGAGGTTGTTCGTCGGCTCGTCGAGGAGCAGGACGTTGGCGGCCGAGACGACGAGCATGGCCAGCGACAGGCGCGTCTTCTCGCCGCCCGAGAGCACACCCGCCGGCTTGAGCACGTCGTCGCCGGAGAAGAGGAACGAGCCGAGCACCTTGCGCACCTCGGTCTCGCCGAGGTCGGGAGCCGACGACTTCATGTTCTCGAGGACGGTGCGGTCGACGTCGAGGTTCTCGTGCTCCTGGGCGTAGTAGCCGAGGCGCAGCCCGTGGCCCGGCTCGACCTCGCCGGTGTCGGGCGCGTCGACGCCCGCGAGCATCCGCAGCAGCGTCGTCTTGCCGGCGCCGTTGAGGCCCAGCACGACGACCCTGCTGCCACGGTCGATCGCGAGGTCGACGTCGGTGAACACCTCGAGCGAGCCGTACGAGCGGGACAGCCCCGACGCGCGCAGGGGGGTGCGCCCGCAGGCCGCGGGCTTCGGGAAGCGCAGCTTGGCCACCTTGTCCTGAACCCGCTCGCCCTCGACGCCGGCGAGCAGCCGCTCGGCGCGCTTGGCCATGTTCTGGGCGGCGACGGCCTTGGTGGCCTTGGCGCGCATCTTGTCGGCCTGGGCCAGCAGTGCGCCCGCCTTCTTCTGGGCGTTCTGCAGCTCGCGGCGGCGGCGCTTCTCGTCGGTCTCGCGCGACTGCAGGTAGGTCTTCCAGCCGACGTTGTACACGTCGAGCGCCGAGCGGTTGGCGTCGAGGTGGTAGACCTTGTTGACGACGGCGTCGAGCATGTCGGCGTCGTGGCTGATGATGATGAGCCCGCCCTTGTAGGCGCGCAGGTACTCGCGCAGCCACACGATCGAGTCGGCATCGAGGTGGTTGGTCGGCTCGTCGAGCAGCAGGGTCTCGTTGCCGGAGAAGAGGATCCGCGACAGCTCGACGCGGCGGCGCTGGCCGCCGGAGAGGGTGCGCAGCGGCTGGGACAGGATGCGCTCCTCCAGGCCGAGGGCGCTGGCGATCGAGGCGGCCTCGGACTCGGAGGCGTAGCCCCCCTGGGCCTCGAACTCGACCTCGAGCCGCGCGTACTTGCGCATCGCCTTGTCGCGGACCTTCTCGTCGTGGCTGCCCATCCGCACCTCGGCGGCGGCCCGGTCACGGACGATGGTGTCGAGGCCGCGGGCCGACAGGATGCGGTCGCGGGCGAGGATCTCGAGGTCTCCGGTGCGCGGGTCCTGCGGGAGGTAGCCGACCGCGCCGGTGCGCGTCACGGTGCCGGCTGCCGGCTGGCCCTCGCCGGCGAGGACCTTGGTCAGCGTGGTCTTGCCGGCGCCGTTGCGACCGACGAGGCCGATGCGGTCGCCGGAGTCGACGCGGAAGCTGGCGTCCTCCAGCAGCAGGCGCGCTCCAGCGCGCAGCTCGATCCCGGTGGCGACGATCACGGCATTCCTCCTCGGTGTGCCGCACTTCGTCAGCGGCCGGACAACCCCACCATTCTAGGAGCCCGCCGGGGCTGCCCTCGACGCCTTATCCGGCCGCCCGCCGGGGCGCAGCATCTTCGGTCCCGAAGAGCCGTGCAGCCGCCGCGTGGCAGGCGGCGCACGCGCACGTCGTCGAGGCGTGCATCGTGCCCTCGTTGCGGCGCGTGCCGGGTGCCCAGAGCGGCTCGTGGCGCCCGCCGGGTGAGGTCCACGTCGGCAGCAGCGTCGGTTCGGGATCCGGGTCCGCCGCTCCGGCGCGGCAGCAGCGGCACGGCGTGTACCCGCCGTTGCCCCCTTCGTGCCACGCGGACTGGTGACCGCACGTGTGGCACAGGTGCACGAGGACGCTCACGGGACGGCCACCGGCATGAGCACCGAGAAACCGGCTCCGGCGCCACGGACGGCGAGCGGACGCGTCGGCCCGTCGATCACGAGCGTCGGGGACGGCCCCGCCGCGGCGAGCGCCTCGTGGAGGAACTCCGGGTCGACGAAGACGTCGGCCTCCGAGTCCGCGACCACCTCGACGCCGTCGACGCGCAGGGCGAGCCCGACGCGGTCGGCCTCGACGGGCAGGCGGACCGCCAGGCCGGTGGCGAGCGCCGTCACCGCCGAGGCGGTGGCGCCGACGGGCTCGACGATGCCGCGGTGGTCGGGGAACGTCCCGGGCACCGCCTCCGCCTCGACGACGCGAACCGCTCCCCCAGCGTCGGCTCCCCCGTCGTCGGCGTCCTCGATCCGGGCCGCGAGCCCCCCGGCACCCACGTCGAGCAGGACGGACCGCGAGACGTCGTGCTCGGGCGTGCCGGCCAGGCCCGCACCCGGCGCGGCGCACCGGGCGGCGACCTCGTCGACCCACGCGACCGGTGCGACGACGGACGCCCGCACGGTGGAGCCCGCACCACCGCCCACGTCCGCGGTGCCGGACGCGTCCACGCAGGGCACCTCGGCGACGGCCATCCGGTACCGGTCGGTGGCCACGAGGCGCACCGCGTCGGCGGACACCTCGAGGAGGACGCCGGTGAGGACCGTCAGGTCGGGACCGTCGGGCGACCCGGCGACGGGTGCGCCCGGGGCCACCGCGAACCGGACCGCGCCCAGCGCGTCGGCGAGGTCCTTCGCCCGCAGGCGGACCCGGCAGCCGTCCCCGTCGCCGAGCAGACCGAAGGTGCGTGAGATCTCGGCCCGCGCGTCGCGCAGGCCGTCCACGAGGCGCTGCTCGTGGGCGGCGACCACGTCGCGCGCCGCCTGCACCTCCCCCCGGGCGTCCTGCTCGAGGACGACCGACACCTCGGCCAGCGGCATCCCGACGCGACGCAGCGAGGCGATGAGCCGCGCGGGGCGCAGCTGCCGCTCGGCGTAGCGGCGGTAGCCGGTCAGGGCGTCGACATCGGCGGGCACGAGCACGCCCTCACGGTCGTAGAAGCGCAGGGCGCTCGCGGACAGGCCGCTGGCGCGGGCCAGCTCACCGATGGTGAGCAGGCGGACGGGGTCGCTCGGGGCGGGCATGGACCACAGCCTGATCCCTCGACCCGGTCGAAGGTCAAGCGTTCGCGGCGGCGACCTTGCGCCCGGCTGCCTGCGCACGCCGGTCGAGGAGCATCGTCGCCCCGACGACGACCGCGCCGGCGAGCGAGAAGCCGGCGGTGACCCACGCGGCGACGTCCCACCCCGCGACGAGTCCGGTCGGTCGAGATCCGGCCGGGCCGGCGTGAGCCGCGACGAGGACCGACACGACGGTGACCCCGACGGACGAGCCGAGGTAGCGGGCCGTGTTGTTGGCCCCGCTGCCCATCCCGCCACGCCCGGCCGGGACGCTGGCGACCGCCTCGCGCCCGAGGGCCGCGTTGAGGATGCCGCTGCCGACGCCCGCGACGAGCAGGCCCGGCACGAAGCGTCCCCACGAGGCGCCCGGTGCGAGACCCGACAGGGCGAGCTGGCCCGCGGCGACGACGACGAGGGCGCCGGCCAGCTG
>JAEWFB010000114.1 GCA_023389095.1 Actinomycetes bacterium | reverse complement strand
GTGTAGACGAAGCTGTCGTAGTTGTCGATGACGAGTACGCGGGTCACGGCCCAACGGTACCTTCCTGGGGACCGAGGAGCGAATCCACCCAGGGGAAGACCCACGTCACCAGCGCCCAGAGCACGACGACGAACAGGGCGATCAGGATGAGGATGCGCAGCCAGACCGGGCCGGGGAGGATGCGCCACAGTGCTCCGTACATGGGTCAGCCTCCCGTCACCGCGGCGCGGATCTCACTCGGAACGTCCTGCGTCGGCTGGTAGCCGGCGAAGACGTTGTAGGCGATCAGCCGCTCGCCCGCGTGGAACGGCGGGTTGCAGGTCGTGATCGTCATCAGCCGATCGACGGGCTGCACGTCGGGATGGTGCGGCACGGACGCGATCACCTGCACCTGCGTCGGCTGGACGAACTCGAAGTTACGGAACACGTATGTGTACCAGCCGTCCTTGGTCTGCACGTAGATGCGGTCGCCGAGGTGCAGCTTCGAGAGGTCGATGAACGTGTTGCCCCAGCCCGAGTCGTGGCCGGCGATCGCGAAGTTGCCGACCTCCCCGGGCATCGCCGTGCCGGAGTAGTGCCCCACGCCGGCTGTGTAGCTGTTGAGGACCTTGTCGACGTCGACCGTCTCCCGGATCGTGCGCTTCCAGTCCGCCCCGAGCCGCGGGATGTAGATCACGGCGAAGGGCTCGTAGTCCGCGGGCTGCGACATCACCGGAGGGTCGACCGCTTCGGGCGAGGACGGGTCGGTCGGCGTCGGCCGCGGCGCCCTCATCGCGTCGTCGATCCACTTCTTGCTCTGGTCGCCCGCGACGGAGGTCTGCTGCCCGGACAGGATGAGGTTGTTCCACCAGACCTGCCAGCCGAGGAACAGCCCGACCAGCACGCCCGCGGTGATCAACAGCTCGCCGATGACCGTCAGGACGACCTCGCCGGCGCTGCGCTTGCGGCGGGCAGGCCGTGCCGCACGACGCGAGCCGGCGCGATTGCGCTCGGGCTCTGCGGGTGTGGTCATATGACACATTCTAACGGGGGCGGAGCGGCGCCAAACCGGGTGTTTCCCGGGAACCGCACGCCTCTGTCGCCGCGAACGTTCAGAGCGCTCCCGCTACACTTGTGTGCTATGGCACGCACCAAGTCCAAGACCAAGCTCGAGCGCTCCGCCCGTCCCGAGCGCAGCTCGGCCGCAACCGGCGAGGACGCCCCCAATCCCGTCTGGTTCAAGCCCGTCATGTTCGGCTTCATGCTGCTCGGGCTCATCTGGATCATCGTCTTCTACGTCAGCCAGAACCAGTACCCGATCCCGGCCCTCGGCGCGTGGAACATCCTGGTCGGCTTCGGGATCGCCTTCATCGGCTTCCTGATGACGACCCGCTGGCGCTAGCCCGCCGCTGCGTGCCGTCCTCCACTTATCCACAGCAGTTCTCCCCACAGCCCACACCCCAGCAGTCGGCTTCTCCCCAGTGTTAATAAGCCTGTGGAGAGTTACACCGATGTAATTATCCCCACTGTTAATAAGGTTGTGGATAACTTATCCACGCGTTGTGGGGAACTCGGCAGCGTCCTGGGGAAAGCCGGGCACGTCAGACGAAGTGCAGCAGGCTGGCGCCGACCAGCACCACGCAGAGCGCGACGATGAGCGGCGTCTGCCACCGGCGCCGGGACGGCTTGCGCGTCTCGACGTAGATCAGCCCGGCCAGGGCGCCGCCGACCAGACCGCCGACGTGCGCCTGCCAGGCGATGTTCATGCCGGGCAGGAAGCCGATCGCGAGGTTGAGCGCGACCAGCACGAGGATCTGCGTCGCGTTGCCGCCGAGCCGCCGCTGGATGATGAAGAAGGCGCCCAGCATGCCGAAGATGGCCCCGGAGGCGCCGATCACGGGCTGGTTCGCGGGCGACAGCAGCAGCACGCCGAGCGAGCCGGCGAATCCGCTGATCAGGAACAGTGTGAGGAACCGCGCACGCCCGAGAACGGGCTCCAGCGCCATGCCGAAGATCCACAGCGTGTACATGTTGAGCGCGATGTGGATGATGTTCGCGTGCAGGAAGACCGACGTCAGCATGCGCCACGGCTCGAAGGCGAGCAGCGGCGAGAGCGAATGGCTCGGGTAGGAGTACGCGCCGGCGTAGAGCAGCGAGTTCGTCACCTGCGAGCCGATGATCGGCAGGTTCTGCAGGACGAAGACCACGATGCAGACGCCGATGATCGCGTAGGTGACGACCGGCGCGCCCGGCCCGGTCAGCCGGGACACCCAGGGCGAACGCGTGCGCGGCGCGGTGGCGCGCTGCTGCGCCATGCACTCCGGGCAGATCACTCCGACGGCGGCGGGAGTCTGGCACTCACCGCAGATGGGGCGGCCGCAGCGCTGGCAGCGCACATGGCTGACCCGGTCGGGATGGCGGTAGCAGACGGTCGCCGGCGCGTCGACGGGCTGAGACATCGTTCCTTCTCCGCCCGCTCCCCCGGTCGGCCTCAGGCCTGTTCGATGTCGACCGACTCGATCACGACGTCGTCGAGGGGACGGTCGCGGGCGTCGGTCGGGAGCTCGGCGAGCTTGTCCACGATCTTGCGGGACGCGTCGTCCGCGACCTCGCCGAAGATGGTGTGCTTGCCCTGCAGCCACGTGGTGGGCGCGACGGTGATGAAGAACTGCGAGCCGTTCGTGCCGCGGCCGCCCTGGATGCCGGCGTTGGCCATAGCCAGGATGTACGGCTGGGTGAAGTCGAGCTCGGGGTTGATCTCGTCGTCGAACTGGTAGCCCGGGCCGCCGATGCCCTGGCCGAGCGGGTCGCCGCCCTGGATCATGAAGCCGGGGATGATGCGGTGGAAGACCACGCCGTCGTAGAGCGGCTTGTTGGTCTTCTCGCCGGTGGCGGGGTGCGTCCACTCGATCTCACCGGTCGCGAGGCCCACGAAGTTACGGACCGTCTTCGGAGCGTGGTTGCCGAAGAGGTTGACCTTGATGTCTCCGTAGTTAGTGTGGA
>JAEWFB010000044.1 GCA_023389095.1 Actinomycetes bacterium | reverse complement strand
CCCGTTCTCCCACTCCATCGAGTGAGCAGCTCGTCCCATCGGTCACACTGGGCACCTCACACTTCCGCGGGCCGGAGCGTCTACAGGGCATGAAGCGACCGTTCGAGCAGGCCGTGACCGAGCACGGAGCCGTCGTGCTGCGCGTGTGCCGTGCCGTCCTCGGCCCGACCGAGGCCGACGACGCGTGGTCCGAGACGTTCCTCGCGGCCCTGCGCGCCTGGCCCGACCTGCCCGACGACGCGAACGTCCGGGCCTGGCTCGTCACGATCGCCCACCGCAAGGCCCTCGACGTCGCCCGCGCGGGTGCACGCCGCGCCCACCCGGTGGCGGACGTGCCCGAGTCCACCGCCCCACGCGGCGACGAGCCCGACGCCGCCCTCGCCGACGACGACCTGTGGGCGGCGCTCGCAGCCCTGCCAGACAAGCAGCGCGCCTGCGTCGCCTACCGCCACGTTGCCGGCCTGCCCCACGCCGAGGTCGCCCGCATCGTCGGCGGCACCCCGGCGGCCGCCCGCCGCGCCGCCGCCGACGGCATCGCCCGGCTCCGCACCACGTACTCCCGCGAGTACGCCACCACGAAGAGGTGAGCCCCGTGACCCCCATGACTCCCATGGCCCCCATGACCCCGAACCCGCCCACGACGTCCGACCCGACGCTCGCCGGGCTGAGCAGTCCGTCCGCTGACGACGCCGCCCGCCTCGAGCTGCTCCACGCCGCCCTCGTCGAGCGCGCCGCCGCGTCGTCCGACCTCGACGCCACCTACCGCGTCGTCGACTCGCCCCTCGGCGCGCTGCTGCTCGCGGCGACCGACGCCGGCCTCGTCCGCGTCGCCTACGCCGTCGAGGACCACGAGCGCGTGCTCGACCTCTTGGGCGAGCGCGTAGGTTCGCGGATCCTCAAGGACGACAGGCGGTCCGAGGCCGCCGCCCGCCAGCTCGACGAGTACTTCGCCGGCACCCGGCGCGCCTTCGACCTGCCGGTCGACCTGCGCCTCGCGCACGGGTTCCGGCTCGAGGTGCTGCGCCACCTCACCGCCATCCCGTACGGCTCGACCGAGAGCTACGCCCAGGTCGCCGTGGCCAGCGGCAGCCCGCGCGCCGTCCGCGCCGTCGGCTCCGCGTGCGCCACCAACCCGCTGCCGATCGTCGTCCCGTGCCACCGCGTCGTGCGCTCCGACGGCAGCCTCGGCGGCTACCTCGGCGGCCTGCCGGCCAAGGAGACCCTCCTGCACCTCGAGCAGGCGGCATGAGCTGGCCGGTGCGCAGCACCCGGACCGTGTACGAGAACCCGTGGATCCGCGTCCACGAGGACGCCGTCGTGCGGCCGGACGGCGGCGACGGCGTCTTCGGGGTCGTCGAGGTGCGCCGGCCCGCGGTCTTCGTCGTCGCGCTGACCGACGCCGACGAGGTCGTCCTCGTCACCGTCGACCGACACACCGTCGGGGCGTCGGTCGAGGTACCCGCCGGCGGCACCGACGGCGAGGACCCGCTCGTCGCCGCGCGCCGCGAGCTGGCGGAGGAGACGGGCCTGGCGGCCCGCGAGTGGCACCAGGTCGGGGTCATGAACGCCCTCAACGGCGTGTGCCGCGCACCGGAGGTCGTCTTCCTCGCCACCGGTCTCGAAGCCGCAGCCCTTCCCTCGGCCGCCGGGACGACGGGTGATGCCGCCCGCGCCGAGGAGGGTATCTCGGCGGTCCGGCGCGTGCCGGTCGCCGAGGTGCTCGACCTCGTCCGCGACGGGGGCATCACCGACAGCGAGACGGTGGCCGCCCTGATGTTCGCCCTGGCCCACCTGCATCGCGTCGCGTGACGTTCCGGTCGGACTGCTCGCCGGACCGTGCAACGCTTCGCCGGGCCCGGGTGTCCATGGGGTGTACGACCCGATGCCGGACCACCGGACACACCCGATGACCCGATGTACCTGACGAAACCCGACGAACCATCCGACGACCGACTGAGCCACACCGGCGGGAGCCCATGAGACGCAGGGACGAGGCGGCCTTCCGCGCCTTTGTCGAGGAGCGGCAGACGATGCTGCGCCGACGCGCCTACCTGCTCTGCGGCAACTGGGCCGACGGCGACGAGCTCGTCCAGGAGGCCCTCGCGCGCGTCTACGTCGCCTGGCCCCGGATCACCGAGGGCGCCGAGACCGCCTACACGAGACGCACCATGATGAACCTCTTCCTCAACGACCAGCGCAAGCGCCGGCGCGAGGTGCTCACCGACGAGGCCCCCGAGCCGCTGCCGTCGCACCCGTCCGTCGCCGACCACGACCGCGAGCTCGCGATGACGCTCACCGACCTGCTCGCGGGCCTGCCCGAGAAGCAGCGCGCCGTCCTCGTGCTCCGGTTCTGGGAGGACCTCACCGTGCCCCAGATCGCCGAGTGCACGGGCGTGGCCGAGGGCACCATCAAGAGCCAGATCTCGCGGGCCCTCGCCGCCCTGCGCGACCGGCTCGCCGAACCGCCGCTCTCGGGGGCAGGAGCCGTGACATGAGTGACGACCCGACGCGCCGTACCGGCCCCGACGCCGACCCCGCCGCAGCCCCGACGCCGGAGCCCGGCGAGCTGCAGCTGCGAAAGGCGCTGGCCATGACGAACGACCTCGAACCACCGCGCGACGACCTCTTCGCGCAGCGCGCGCTGATGCGCGGTCGGGCCCGGACGGCCCGGCGGCGCAACGCGGTCCTCGGTACCGCGGCGGCCGTCGTGCTCGTCGGCGTCGTCGGGGGCGGATGGGCGCTCTCCGGCGGCCGCCCCGCCTCCTCCACGTCTGCGGGCTCGGCCGTCAACGCGCCGGAACGCATGAGCGACAAGGGAACCGACAACGGAGGGCAGGGCCTCGCGTCGGGCTCGAACGGTTCGGCGGGCAGCGGTAGCGGCAGCCCGATGCCGCCCGCCCGCGACACCTCCGAGTTCTTCGGAGCGCTCCGGACCCCGGCCACGCGCGCCTTCGACGCCGTGTCGACCACGGTGACGACACGCTGGGCCGACGTCTTCTCCGGTGCGTACGCCGGCGACCCGACCGGCGCGTCCGTCGTCGTGGCGGTCACCCGCGGCGACGCGTCGCTCGAGTCGTTCGTGGAGGGCGCGATGCCGAGCGGCTCGGTGCGCTTCGTCCCCGCGACGCACACGTGGGCCGAGAAGGTCCGCGTGGCCCAGCAGGTGCGCGACGACGCACCCGCCCTCAGGGCGCAGGGCATCGTCGTCCACGGCGTCGGCATAGACGCGAGGTCCGACCGCGTCGTCGTGTCGGCCGACGAGGGCCGCACCCCCGGGGCGCTCGTCCAGCGCTACGGTGATGTGGTGCAGGTCGTCGCCACGACGGCGTTGCTGCCGGGCAAGCTCCCGGACGGCAGTACGCTGCCGACGCTGCAGCACTGACCACCCTCGGGGGTCCTGCGTCCCGACGGGGGTCGGACGCGGGACGGACCGGCCGGGGCCGCGAACCCTCCCGCGCGGCCCCGGCCGCGTCCCACACACGCGGCTAGGCTGGCCGGCATGCAGCAGCCGACCCCGCCGACGGCGCCGATGAGCCCGCTCGAGGCGCTGCGGCGCATCTGCTTCCTCCTCGAGCGCGGGCGCGAGAGCAGCTACCGGATCGACGCGTTCCGCCGCACCATCGAGGCCATCACCCTCATCTCCGACGACGAGCTGCGCGAGCGCTCCGAGGCCGGGACCCTCAAGCAGATCAAGGGGATCGGCGACTCCAGCGCCGCGATCATCGGCCAGGCCGTACGCGGCGTCGTGCCGGCCTACCTCGCCTCGGCGGAGGAGAAGCACGGCGAGCCGCTGACCCGCGGGGGCGCCGACCTCTACGCGGCCCTGCGCGGCGACCTGCACGCCCACTCCAACTGGAGCGACGGCGGCAGCCCGATCGAGGAGATGGTCCTCGCGGCCGTCGAGCTGGGTCAGGAGTGGATGGCCCTGACCGACCACTCGCCGCGGCTGACCGTCGCCAACGGCCTGTCGCGGGAGCGGCTCACCGACCAGCTGAAGCGCGTCGAGGCGATCAACCGCAGCCTCGGCGACAGCTTCACCCTCCTGGCGGGCATCGAGGTCGACATCCACCTCGACGGCTCCCTCGACCAGGACGACGACCTGCTCGACCGGCTCGACGTCGTCACCGCCTCGATCCACAGCAAGCTGCGCCAGCCGGCCTTCGAGATGACCCCGCGGATGGTGGCGGCCGTGCGCAACCCGCACACCAACGTCCTGGCCCACTGCACGGGGCGGCTCGTCACGGGCGGCCGCGGCACGCGCCCGCCGTCGCAGTTCGACGCCGAGAAGGTGTTCCGGGCCTGCCTCGAGAACGACGTCGCAGTCGAGATCAACTCCCGGCCCGAGCGGTGCGACCCACCGGACGAGCTCATCGAGCTGGCCCGTGACCTCGGCTGCCTCTTCACCATCGACTCCGACGCCCACGCCCCGGGCCAGCTCGACATGAAGTCGCTCGGCTGCGAGCGCGCCGAGCGGCTCGGGATCCCGGCCGAGCGGATCGTCACGACGTGGCCCGTCGACGACGTCCTCGCGTGGGCCAAGAGCTGATCGAGGTGTCCGGATCGAGCGCTCCGACGGGGTTCGGGAGCCGATTTGGAGGGCGCGCAGAACTCCCCTATAGTTCTCGACGTCCCAAGCGGATGGTTCGGGCCAGTCCCCATCGTCTAGCGGCCTAGGACTCCGCCCTTTCACGGCGGCAGCACGGGTTCGAATCCCGTTGGGGATACGC
>JAEWFB010000019.1 GCA_023389095.1 Actinomycetes bacterium | reverse complement strand
CCTGTGCGTGGGCGAGTGGGTGACAATCTGTCACCTGCCTGCGAGGGTGGTCGCCATGTCCCTGCTCCTGAGCGACATCCTCGACAGCGGCGTCCTGGCCGCGGGCGCCCCCCTCGTGGCCGCCGGCGCCGGCGCGGTCGGCACTCGACGCGTCCGGTGGGTGCACTCGAGCGAGGTGCTCCAGATCGCACCGCTGCTCTCGGGCGGGGAGCTGCTGCTCACCGGAGGCGTCGCGCTCCTGGCGCTCAAGCCGGCGGCGCAGGTCGAGTACGTCTGGAGCCTCGCCTCGAGGGGCGTCGCGGCGCTCGCCGTCGAGACCGCCGGGTCGGGTGGACACCTGCCCGTCGAGCTCGTCGCCGCCGCCGAGGAGGCCGGCCTGCCGCTGCTCGAGCTGCGACAGGTCGTGCCGTTCGTCGAGGTCGCCGAGGAGGTCAACCGACGGATCGTGTCGGCGCAGGTCGCCGCGCTGCAGGTCGCCGACCAGCTCTCGCAGGCCCTCACCGAGCGCATGGCGAGCTCGGGTACCGCGCTCGAGCCCCTGCTCACGGTCATCGCCGAGACGCTGCACGTCCACGTCCGCGTGCTCGACACCCGCGGCGGCCTGCTCGCCGCGGCCGGCCCGGAGCCCGACGCCGACCCCGACGCGCGGGGCGTCGCCGACCGGCTCGTCGCCGAGCTGTCGGTGAGCGGGATCGGCGTCGCGCAGCTGGAGCTCGTGGGAGGTGACGACGCCGACGTCGAGACGCTCGAGACCGTGCTGGCCCGGGTCCGCAGCATCCTCGCGCTGGCGCTGGCCCGGCACAGCCGGCCCAGCCTCGTGCGCCTCGCCGAGGACGAGCTGGTGCGGCTGATCGGCGCCGGTGGGGGAGGGGAGCGCCTCATCGAGCTGAGCCACGCCGGCGGCATCGACCCGGAGCGACCCCTGGCGATGGCGGTGGTGCGACGCCCGGCCGACGGGCACGTCGACACCGAGCAGCGGACCCGACGCGCCCTGCCCTCAACGCTCGTCGTGGCCCACGGCGACTGGCTCGAGATCCTCATGCCGCTGCGGGCCCCGACGCAGGCCGAGCGGGCCCGGGCGCTCACGGCGCTGCGCACGGCCGTCGAGGGCACCGGCCTCTCCGGCGCCCTCGGACCCACCGCGCCGACGGTACGACGGGCGTCGTTCTCGCTGGCTGAGGCCCGGACGACGTGGCGGCTCGGCCGGTCGGCGAAGGGTGCCGGCGCGGTCTACGACGCGTCGGACTTCCTCGTGGAGCGAATGGCCGAGCGGTCGCTGACGCGCGGCGTCGTCGACGCGCTCGTCGAGGAGTCGCTCGGCGAGCTCCTCTGGCTCGACCAGCGTTCCGGGGGCGAGCTGGTGCGGACCCTGGACGTGTGGATCTCGACCGGGTGCAACGCGACCGAGGCGGCGCAGGTCCTCTTCCTCGAGCGGCAGTCGCTGCACAAGCGGCTGCGGCGGATCTTCCAGGTGCTCGGCGGCGACCCGCGAGGCCGGGGGCAGCTCGCGGCGCTCGCGCTCGCGGTCCGGCTGGCGCGCGGGGGCGCGCAGCTGCGTGACGACCCGCGACCCTGACGACGCGCGACCGCACCGCCCACCGCGGAGGAGTGCGAGGGGGCGCGGCGCCGCCGGTCAGAGGACCGCGCGGACGGCCTCCTCGAAGTGCCCGACGTGCGCCTCGGCCAGCGCCGCCGCGCGGTCGGCGTCGCGGTCGACGATGGCCTCGAGCAGGGCGACGTGCTCCCTGATGTGTTCGGACACCGACGGAAGCCGCTCGAGCACGAGGCACCAGATGCGGGTGGCCAGGTTGTCGAGCCGGACGAGAGTCTCCTCGAGGTGCGGGTTCTCGGCCGCGCGGTAGATGAGGCGGTGGACGTCGAGGTCGTACTCCATGAGCGGACGCTTGTCCTGCGGCTCGTCACCCATCGAGCCGATCTGGCGCGCCTTGGCGGCGAGCTCGGCGCGGACATCGGCCCGCGCGACCGTGGCAGCCCGGCGTGCGGCGAGCGGCTCGAGCACCTGGCGCATCTCGGAGATCGTCGCGAGGTCCTTGATGTCGACCTGCGTCGCGAAGGTGCCCCGCCGGGGATACGACACGACGAGGTGGTCCAGCTCGAGCTTCTTGAGGCTCTCGCGGATCGGCGTGCGCCCGATGCCGAGGTCCGCGGCCAGCGCTGCCTCGTTGATCGGAGCGCCCGGCGGGATGTCGAGCATGACGAGGCGGTCGCGCAGCACGTGGTAGGCCTGCTCGGCCAGCGAGCCGTAGACGAGCGCGGATGCCGGTGCGGTCATCGGGCCATCCTCCGGGAGTCGGGTCGGTCGTGGTGGGACGTCGGTGTCGGACGTCGGTGTCGGACGTGGTGCCGGACATCGGGTGGGACAGGCCGTTGACGGGCCGCCCCGCCAAACATACTATTGCGATCCCGATGATATATCAGTCATCGACAACAGTGACATCAACTGCTCGGAGGGCTTCATGTCCCAGGCCACCACCACCCAGCCGGCGCTCGCCCCGCTCCTCGACGCGGACCTCCCGGACCTCGACCCGGAGGTCGCCGCGGCGATCACGGCCGAGCTGCGGCGCCAGCAGGGCACGCTCGAGATGATCGCCTCGGAGAACTTCGCGCCCGCCGCCGTCATGCAGGCGCAGGGCTCGGTGCTGACGAACAAGTACGCGGAGGGCTACCCGGGCCGTCGCTACTACGGCGGGTGCGAGCACGTCGACGTCGTCGAGTCGCTCGCCATCGCGCGCGTCACGGCGCTCTTCGGCGCCGCCCACGCCAACGTCCAGCCGCACTCGGGTGCCCAGGCGAACGCGTCGGTCATGCACGCGCTGCTGACGCCGGGCGACACGATCCTCGGGCTCGACCTCGCGCACGGCGGCCACCTGACGCACGGCATGCGCCTCAACTTCTCCGGCCGCCTCTACGACGTCGTCGCCTACGGCGTGCGCGAGGACACCCACGTCGTCGACATGGCCGAGGTGGAGCGGCTCGCCCGAGAGCACCGGCCGCGGATGATCGTGGCCGGCTGGTCGGCCTACTCCCGGCACCTCGACTTCGCGCAGTTCCGCCGGATCGCCGACGCGGTCGGTGCCTACCTGTTCGTCGACATGGCCCACTTCGCGGGGCTCGTCGCCGCAGGCCTGCACCCCTCGCCCGTGCCGCACGCCCACGTCGTCTCCTCGACCACCCACAAGACGCTGGGCGGCCCGCGCGGCGGCATCATCCTCACCAACGACGCCGAGATCGCCAGGAAGGTCAACTCGGCGGTGTTCCCCGGCCAGCAGGGCGGGCCCCTCGAGCACGTCATCGCCGGCAAGGCGGTCGCCTTCAAGGTCGCCGCGGGCGAGGACTTCCGCGACCGGCAGCGGCGCACGCTCGCCGGGGCGTCGATCCTCGCCGAGCGCCTCACCCGGCCCGACGTCACCGACGCCGGCATCGGCGTCGTCTCGGGTGGCACCGACGTGCACCTCGTGCTCGTCGACCTGCGCCACTCCCAGCTCGACGGCCGACAGGGCGAGGACCTGCTGCACTCGATCGGCATCACCGTCAACCGCAACGCCGTGCCCTTCGACCCGCGGCCCCCGATGGTCTCCTCGGGCCTGCGCATCGGCACGCCGGCGCTCGCGACCCGCGGCTTCGACGAGGCCGCCTTCACCGAGGTCGCCGACGTCATCGCCACGGCGCTCGCCGGCGATGGCTGGGGGGCGACGCTCGCCGGCCTGAGGGCGCGGGTCGAGGGCCTCGCGGCCCGGTTCCCCCTCTACCCGACCCTCGAGAAGGTGCAATGACGATGAACCAGCGTGAGCTCCCCGAGCACCCGGACTTCCTCTGGGCCAACCCCGAGCCGAAGCGCAGCTACGACGTCGTCATCGTCGGCGCCGGCGGCCACGGCCTCGCCACCGCGTACTACCTCGCGAGCAAGCACGGCATCACGAACGTGGCTGTGCTCGAACGCGGCTGGATCGCCGGCGGCAACATGGCCCGCAACACGACGATCATCCGCAGCAACTACCTGTGGGACGAGTCGGCCGCCATCTACGAGCACTCGCTCAAGCAGTGGGAGAACCTCGAGGACGAGCTCGGCTACGACGTCTTCTTCTCCCAGCGCGGCGTGCTCAACCTCGCCCACACGCTGCAGGACGTCCGCGACTCCGTGCGACGCGTCGAGGCCAACCGCCTCAACGGCGTCGACGCCGAGTGGGTCGACCCGCAGCAGGTCAAGCAGCTGTGCCCGATCATCAACATCGGCCAGGACATCCGCTATCCCGTCATGGGCGGCACCTACCAGCCGCGTGCCGGCATCGCCAAGCACGACTGGGTCGCCTGGGGCTACGCCCGACGGGCCAGCGAGCTGGGCGTCGACATCATCCAGAACTGCGAGGTGACCGGCTTCGTCATCGACGGTGGCCGCGTCACCGGCGTCGAGACCAACCGAGGCCGCATCAACGCCGGCAAGGTCGCGCTCTGCGCCGCCGGCCACACCTCGGTGCTGTCCGAGCTCGCGGGCTTCCGCGTACCGATCCAGTCGCACCCGCTGCAGGCGCTCGTCTCCGAGCTGCACGAGATCATCCACCCGACCGTCGTCATGTCCAACCACGTGCACGTGTACGTGTCGCAGGCGCACAAGGGCGAGCTCGTCATGGGCGCCGGCATCGACGCCTACAACGGCTACGGGCAGCGAGGCTCCTTCCACATCATCGAGCACCAGATGTCGGCGGCCGTCGAGCTGTTCCCCGCCTTCTCCCGGGCGCACCTGCTGCGCACGTGGGGCGGCATCGTCGACGTCACCATGGACGCCTCGCCCGTCATGGGCCGGACGCCTGTCGACGGCATGTACGTCAACTGCGGGTGGGGCACCGGGGGGTTCAAGGCCGTACCCGGCCCCGGCTACGCCTACGCGCACACCATCGCCACCGACGAGCCGCACGAGCTCAACCGCGGCTTCGGCCTCGACCGCTTCGTCAGTGGCGCCCTCATCGACGAGCACGGCGCCGCCGCCGTCGCCCACTGACCGCGCAAGGAGACCCCGATGCTCATCATCGACTGCCCGAACTGCGGGCCCCGCCCCGAGACCGAGTACGGCTACGGCGGCCAGGCCCACGTGGCCTACCCGGAGGACCCGCACGCCCTCACCGACGAGGAGTGGGCGCAGTACCTCTTCTACCGCGACAACCCGAAGGGCAGCTACGCCGAGCGGTGGGTGCACTCCGCCGGCTGCCGCAAGTGGTTCAACGCGGTCCGCGACACCCGCACCTACGAGATCACCGCGGTCTACCGCGCCGGTGAAGCCCGCCCCGAGACCAGGAAGGGAGCCTGACATGGCCGCCCACCAGCCCCGACGCCTCGACGCCGGTGGATCGATCGACCGCTCCACGCCGGTCGAGCTCGTCGTCGACGGTGCCCCCATCACCGGGTACGCGGGAGACACCGTCGCTTCCGCCCTCATCGCGAACGGCCAGCTGCGCGTGGGCAACTCGATCTACCGAGGTCGACCGCGCGGCATCCTGTCGGCCGGGGTCGAGGAGCCCAACGCCTTCGTGCTCAGCCACGGCGAGCACGACGAGTCGATGCTGCCGGCGACCACCCTCGAGCTCGTGCCCGGGCTCGACGTGCGCCTCCTCGACGGGATCGGTGTGCTCGACCAGGAGCCCGACCCCGCCGAGTACGACAAGATGCACGTCCACGCCGACGTCGCCGTCGTCGGCGCCGGACCGGCGGGGCTCGCCGCGGCCCGCGCCGCCGCTGCCACCGGGGCCAGGGTCGTGCTCTTCGAGCAGGACTTCCGGCTCGGTGGCAGCCTGCTCGCCTCGCCCGACGAGGTCGTCGAGGGCGTGCCGGCGCTGCAGTGGGTCGAGCGGGTGGGTGCCGAGCTCCACGCCGCGCCCGAGGTTCGGGTGCTGACCCGCACGACCGCCTTCGGCAGCTACGACAACAACCACCTCATCGCCGTCGAGAAGCGGTCCGAGCACCTCGACGGGACGGCCCACGACGGCGTGCCGCGGCAGCGCGTCTGGCACGTGACCGCGGCACGGGTGGTGCTGGCCACCGGCGCCTTCGAGCGCCCGATCGTGTTCGCGGACAACGACGTCCCGGGTGTCATGCTCGCCTCGTCCGTCGTCGCGTACGTGCGCCGGTACGCCGCCCTGCCGGGACGCCAGACAGTCGTCTTCACGACGAACGACTCGGGCTACGCGGCGGCGCACGCCCTGCTGGAGGTGGACGCGTCGGTGCAGGTCGTCGACGCGCGTGACGAGGGGGCGAGTGCCTCCGTCGCGTCGGCCGCCCGCGCGGCCGGACTGGCCGTGCGGCCGGGATCGGCCGTCGTCGGCATCGACGGCGAGACGGGCGTCGAGTCAGCCTGGGTGGCGCGCATCGACGCGGAGGGCGCCGTCGTCGGCGACCTCGAGCGGATCGGCTGCGACCTCGTCGCCGTGTCGGGAGGGTGGACGCCGAACGTCAGCCTCCACAGCCAGCGCCAGGGCGGGCTGCACTGGGACGACGACCTCGTCGGCTTCGTGCCGTCCTCGGCCGTCCACCACCAGCACCTCGCAGGGTCGGTCTGCGGCACCTACTGGACCGCGGGCTGCCTCGTCGAGGGCCGCGCAGCCGGCTTGGCCGCCGCGTCCGCCGCGGGGTTTCGGGCCGAGTCCGTCGACGCCGCTGGGGAGCTCGACACCGCGGCCGTCGCCGAGGAGCGCGTGGCGCGCGCCGGCCGGACGCGTCAGCTCTGGGTCGTCGAGGGACGCGAGGACGGGTACGCCACCCACTTCGTCGACCTGCAGCGCGACAACACCGCGGCCGACGTGCTGCGCGCCACCGGCGCCGGCATGCGCTCGGTCGAGCACGTCAAGCGCTACACCTCGATCAGCACCGGTGTCGACCAGGGCCGCATCGGCGCCGTCAACACCATCGGCCTGCTGACCCGGGTGCTGTCCGGTGACGACACCCGGGCCATCCCGCCCGGTCAGCCGGGCCAGGACGAGGGCGTCGGGCCCGCGGCCGCGACGCCCGCCGGTACCGCGCCGCGACCGACGCCCCGACCGACGCCGGGAGCGATCGGCAACACGACCTTCCGTGCCCCGTTCACGCCGGTCGCCTTCGCTGCACTGGCCGGCCGGTCGCGCGGCGACCTCTTCGACGCCGCCCGCACCACCTCGATCCACCCGTGGCACGAGGCGCACGGTGCGCTCTTCGAGGACGTCGGGCAGTGGAAGCGGCCGTGGTACTACCCCCGGCCGGGCGAGGACATGGACGCCGCCGTGGCCCGGGAGTGCCGGGCCGCCCGCGAGGGCGTCGCCTTCATGGACGCCACGACGCTCGGCAAGATCGAGATCACGGGTCCGGACGCCGGCGAGTTCCTGAACCGCCTCTACACCAACGCGTTCAAGAAGCTCGGCATCGGCAAGGCCCGCTACGGCGTCATGTGCAAGCCCGACGGCATGGTGTTCGACGACGGCGTCGTGCTGCGCCTCGCCGAGGACCGCTACTTCGCGACGACGACGACCGGTGGGGCGGCCCGGGTGCTCGAGTGGCTCGAGGAGTGGTCGCAGACCGAATGGCCCGAGCTCGACGTCGTGTGCACGTCGGTGACCGAGCAGTGGTCGACGATCGCCGTCGTCGGTCCCCGCTCGCGCGACGTCATCGCACGCATGGCCCCCGACCTGGACGTGTCGCGAGAGGGCTTCGGGTTCATGGAGTTCCGTGAGACCGTGCTCGCGTCCGGCATCCCTGCGCGCCTCTGCCGGATCACCTTCTCCGGCGAGCTCGCCTTCGAGATCAACGTGCCCACCTGGTACGGCCTGACGGTGTGGGAGGACGTCGCCGAGGCCGGCGCCGACCTCGACATCACGCCCTACGGCACGGAGACGATGCACGTCCTGCGCGCCGAGAAGGCCTACCCGATCGTCGGGCAGGACACCGACGGCACCGTGACCCCGCAGGACCTCGGCATGGACTGGATCGTCTCGACGACGAAGGACTTCGTGGGCAACCGGTCCTACTCCCGCTCCTCGCACCAGGCCGCCGGCCGCAAGCAGCTCGTCAGCGTGCTGCCCGTCGACCGGAGCCTGCGGCTGCCGGAGGGTGCCCAGCTCGTCGAGCCCGGGGCGCTCGGCGACTACACCGGGGAGGGGCTGCCGACGCAGCCGATCCCGATGCTCGGCCACGTCACGTCGAGCTACCACTCCCAGGCGCTGGGCCGCTCGTTCGGTCTCGCGCTCGTCAAGGCGGGCCGCGACCGGATCGGCCAGACGCTCATCGCGTCCTTCGAAGGACGCTTCGCCGAGGTCGAGGTGGCCGACGCGGTGCTCTATGACAAGGAAGGGGCCAGGCGAGATGGCTGAGCGCACACTGACGATGACGACGCCGGAGGACACGGCGGTGGAGAACGCGACGGGAACGACCGGCACGACCGGCACGACCGGCACGACCGGCACGACACGCGTCGACCGGGCTGCGGTTCTCGGGCTGCGGCGCAGCCCGGCACAGGACCTGGCCGATGAGATGGTGCGAGGGTCCGGTGACGGCGTGCGGCTGCGCGAGATCCCGTTCCTGACCCAGGTCGCCATCCGGGCCACGCCCGGCCGGGCCGGCGCCCTCGCCGGGTCGCTCGGCGTCGACCTGCCGACCCGCGTCGGCCAGGTGACCGGCGCCGGCGACGGCAGCAGCCTGGCCGTGCTCTGGCTCTCGCCGGACGAGTTCCTCGCGGTTCGTCCCGACGAGGCCACCACCGGGACCTCCCCGCAGGCGTGGGCCGGTGGGCTGGCCGACGCGCTCGGGCCGGAGCCGGGGCAGGTGGTCGACGTGTCGGCCAACCGCACGACGCTCGAGCTGTCCGGGCCGCGGGCGCGGTCGGTGCTCGAGAAGAGCGTCGAGCTCGACCTGCACCCGCGGGTGTTCCCCGTCGGTGCGGCGGTCGCGACCCTGCTCGGATCCACCGGGGTCATCCTGTGGCGGGCCGGTGAGGACACCTGGCGGGTCATGCCCCGGGCCTCCTTCACGACGCACGTGGTTCGCTGGCTGCTCGACGGGATGCGGGAGTACCGCTGATGTCGCTCAGCGCCCTCGACCTGTTCTCCGTGGGGATCGGCCCGTCGTCGTCGCACACGGTGGGCCCGATGCGGGCAGCCCGGCGGTTCGCCGCCGGGCTGGCCGACGCGGGCCTGCTCGACCGGGCGGCGAGGGTGCAGGCGCAGCTCTACGGGTCGCTGGGCGCGACCGGCCACGGCCACGGATCGGACCGCGCCGTCGTGCTCGGGCTCGAGGGGGAGGACCCCGAGACCGTCGACACCTCGCACGCCGCGGCCCGCGTCGACGCGGTCCGGTCCGACCGCACGATCGCCCTCGACGGCACGCACCGGATCGACTTCGACCCGGACGCCGACCTGGTGCTGCACCGGCGCCGCGCGCTGCCGGGACACCCCAACGGCATGACGTTCGAGGCGTTCGACGACGCCGGCCGCTCGCTCCGGGCGCGGACGTACTACTCGGTCGGGGGCGGGTTCGTCGTCGACGAGGAGGCGGTCGGCGCCGACCGGGTCGTCGCCGACACCACCCCGGTGCCGCACCCCTTCGCCACCGGGGCCGAGCTGCTCGCGCGGTGCCGGGAGTCCGGCCTGTCGATCGCCGGGGTGATGATGGCCAACGAACGGGCCTGGCGCCCCGAGCACGAGGTGCGCGAGCGGCTGCTGCACCTGTGGGGCGTCATGCAGGAGTGCGTCGAGAGCGGCTGCACCCGCGAGGAGCGCACGCTGCCCGGCGGCCTCAAGGTGCGGCGTCGGGCACCGGAGCTGCGCGAGCGCCTCCGCACCCAGGAGGCGGCCGCCCGCGGCCGCACGGGCGGGTCGATGGTCGACCCGCTCTGGGCGATGGAGTGGGTCAACCTCTACGCGCTCGCGGTCAACGAGGAGAACGCGTCCGGCGGGCGCATCGTCACCGCGCCGACGAACGGGGCGGCTGGCGTCATCCCCGCGGTGCTGCACTTCTACGCCAGGTTCGTGGAGGGCGCCGACGACGACGGCGTCGTCGAGTTCCTTCTCACCGCAGCCGCGGTCGGCATCATCGTCAAGCTCGGTGCCTCCATCTCGGGCGCCGAGGTCGGCTGCCAGGGCGAGGTCGGCTCCGCCTGCTCGATGGCGGCCGCAGGCCTCTGCGCCGTGCTCGGCGGGACCCCGGAACAGGTCGAGAACGCCGCGGAGATCGGCATCGAGCACAACCTCGGCCTCACCTGCGACCCGGTGGGAGGACTCGTGCAGATCCCCTGCATCGAGCGCAACGCCATCGCGTCGGTCAAGGCCGTCAACGCCGCACGACTCGCGCTCCAGGGCGACGGCGAGCACCGCGTCACCCTCGACCAGGCCATCCGGACGATGCGCCAGACCGGCGCCGACATGAAGATCAAGTACAAGGAGACGTCGCGCGGCGGCCTCGCCGTCAACGTCGTCGAGTGCTGACCCGGCCCAGGCCCGGGACGGCCGCGAGAGGAGACCCGCATGAGCACCGTCACGACCACCGCCACGAGCGCCCTCGCGCAGCAGGAGGCCGGGTACGTCCTGACCCTCGACTGCCCCGAGGCGCCCGGCCTCGTCCACGCCGTCACCGGGTTCCTGCTCGAGCAGCACGGGAACATCCACGAGCTCAAGCAGTTCGACGACATCCGGGGTGGCCACTTCTTCCTCCGGGTCCACTTCACGATCGCCGGCGACCAGGAGGACCCCGGCGTCACGACCCTGCGCGAGGCGTTCACCGCCCTGGCGCGCGAGCACGCGATGCGCTTCGAGCTGCGCGAGGCGTCGGCCCGCCGACGGGTCCTCGTCATGGTGTCGAAGTTCGCGCACTGCCTCAACGACCTGCTCTTCCGCTCCCGCATCGGTGAGCTGCCCATGGAGATCGCTGCCGTCGTGTCGAACCACCCCGACCACCGTGCCCTCGTCGAGTGGCACGGGATCCCGTTCTTCCACGTGCCGGTGACGCCCGGCACCAAGCCCGACGCCGAGGCGAGGCTGCTCGACCTCGTCGACCGCTTCGAGATCGAGCTCGTGGTGCTCGCGCGCTACATGCAGATCCTCAGCGACGACCTGACCCGGCAGCTCACCGGGCGGGCCATCAACATCCACCACTCGTTCCTGCCGAGCTTCAAGGGTGCCAAGCCCTACCACCAGGCGTGGGAGCGGGGCGTCAAGACCGTCGGCGCCACGGCGCACTACGTCAGCAGCGAGCTCGACGAGGGCCCGATCATCTCCCAGCAGGTGCGCGAGGTGGACCACTCCTTCAGCCCGGACGACCTCGTCGCCGCGGGGCGCGACACCGAGTGCCGGGCCCTGTCCAACGCCGTGAAGTGGCACTGCGAGGGGCGCGTCGTCCTGCACGGGAACCGCACCGTCGTCCTCCTCTGAGCCGGGCGTCCGCTGGGGTGGGCAGCGGGCCGGAAGTCTGGGAGCCTCGGAAGGAGCCGGGTCCGACCCTTGCACCGTCCGGCTCGACTGCGACCGACCTCAGTCCAGCACCCTGGAGGCGCCATGCCCACCTACGACGTCGGCTACTTCGTCGGCAGCCTGTCCTCGACCTCGATCAACCGGATCCTGAGCCGTGCACTGCTCCGGCTCGCGCCCAAGGACCTGACCTTCACCGAGATCCCGATCGGCACCCTCCCGCTCTACAGCCCGGACTTCGACAACGACTACCCTGCGGAGCCCCAGGCGCTCAAGGACGCGATCGCCCGTTCGCAGGCCGTGCTGTTCGTGACGCCGGAGTACAACCGGTCGATCCCCGGGGCGCTGAAGAACGCCATCGACTGGGCCTCCCGCCCGTGGGGCCAGAACTCGTTCGACCACATCCCCGCGGCGGTGATCGGGGCCTCGCCCGGCCAGATCGGAACCGCGTTGGCGCAGCAGAGCCTGCGCGGTGTGCTCAGCTTCTGCAACGCCCGCCAGATGACGGCACCCGAGGCGTACGTGACGTTCCGGCCCGGCCTGTTCACCGACGACGGCGAGGTGACCGACGAGTCCACGGCCGACTTCCTGTCGGGCTTCATGCAGGAGTTCCGCGACCACATCGAGCGAGTCCTCACCGTCCTGCCACGGCCCTGACGCCACCATCGCGAAACCACTGCCCGGAGGACGCACCGTGACGACCGAACGACTCGACGTCGACCTGCTCGTCGTCGGCTGGGGCAAGGCCGGCAAGACGCTGGCCCGGCGGTACGCGTCCACCGGGCGGTCGGTCGTGCTCGTCGAGAGGGACCCGGCCATGTACGGGGGCACGTGCATCAACGTCGCCTGCGTACCCACCAAGGACCTCGTGGTGTCGGCCGAGGCCCGCCGTCCGAGCGATGACCCCCAGGCCTGGTTCACCCGGTCCGTCGCCGAGCGGGACGCCCTCGTCGCGACGCTCAACGCGGCCAACCACGCGATGCTCGACGGGGTCGCGACGCTGCTCGACGGCACCGCGCGCTTCACCGGCGCCAGGGAGGTCGCGGTCAGCACGGCGGACGGCGAGGTCGTGGTCACGGCGGAGCACGTCGTCATCGGCACCGGTGCGGTGCCGGCACGTCCGGGCATCCCGGGTGCCGACCTGCCCCGGGTGTACGACTCGACCACGATCCAGCACGCCGACCCGTTCCCCAGCCGGCTTGCCGTCGTGGGCGCCGGCTTCGTCGGGCTCGAGCTCGCGAGCATGTTCCGGCTCTTCGGCTCCGACGTCACGCTGCTGAACGCCCGACCGGCCCTCCTGCGTGACGCCGAGCCGGTCGTCGCGCGCGCCGTGGCCGACGTCCTCGCGCGGCGCGGGGTGAGGGTGCACAACGAGGCCCGGGCGCGGGCGATCGAGCAGGCGGGGGAGGGTCTGAGGGTCGTGCTGGCCGACGGGAGCGTCGACGCCGACGCGGTCCTGCTCGCCACCGGGCGCGCACCGGTGACCGACGGGCTGGGCCTCGAGGTGGCCGGGATCGCCACGGACGAGAGGGGATTCATCATCGTCGACGAGCACCTGCGCACCTCGGTCGACGGCGTGTACGCCGTGGGCGACGTCAACGGCGGACCCCAGTTCACCTACATCTCGCTCGACGACAACCGGGTCGTCTGGGACCAGCTGACCGGCCCCGGCCGACGAGCCACGACCGACCGGGTCGCGGTGCCGCGCACCACCTTCATCACGCCGCCCCTGTCGCAGGTCGGGCTGACCCCGGCGCAGGCGCACGCGGCCGGGCACGAGGTGCTCCACGCGGCCAAGGAGGTCGCGCGGATCGCGACGATGCCACGGCCGAAGATCGTCGGTGACGCCGAGGGCGTCATCACCGTCACCGTCGACGCCGCGGACCGCACCGTGCTCGGTGCGACGCTGTTCTGCATCGACTCGCAGGAGCTGGTCAACCTTGTGGCTCTCGCCATCCGCACGGGGACGACGGCCGACGAGCTGCTCGACGGCATCTGGACCCACCCCTCGAGCACGGAGGCCCTCAACGAGGTGCTCGCCGAGCTCGCGCCGTACGAGGCCTGACCGCCGGCGGCGTCGCGGACCGGACCCGGAGGACGCGATCGTTCACTGCCAGGGAGTGCCGGCCTGGGAAGCGAGCCGGACCGGGGTGTTGGCGGCCCCGAACCCCTCGTAGCCGCCGCGACGCTCGAGGAGCTCGACGTAGAAGTGGCCCGCCACGAGCGGCGTGTACAGGTGGAACAGCTCCCCGCCCTGCTCGTCCCTGTCGTAGAGCACCCCGAGCCGGCGCAGCCGGGCGAGCAGGTCCGGGTCCGGGTCGAGGCGGGCGGCGAGGTCGTCGTAGTAGCTGTCGGGGACGGGCATCAGGGCTGCACCCGCCGCCTGCAGCTGCTCCGCGCGGTCGAGCAGGCCGGTGCAGGCGTAGGCCAGCTGGTTCACGCCCGTCCACGTCGGCGAGCCGGACCGTCGCACCGCGATGTTCAGCACCACGTGCAGCGAGCCGGACTCGGGCCGCATGACGCGGCTGCGCAGGCGTCCTGCGGGGTCGATGAACTCGCTCACCGGGCCGGGCCGCAGCCCGAGCAGGGTGCGGTGGAAGGACACCTCGGCGTCCGACCGGTCGGCGTCGACGGCGATGCCGAGGTGGTCGAGCGCTCCCCAGCCGTCGGCGGCGTCCTTAGCGGCGGCGGGCGGCGCTTCGAAGTGGACCTCGACGCCGGCCGGGCTGCGCGTCGCCCAGCTGCGACAGGTCCCGTTCGCCGCCTCGACGACCGGCCAGTGCAGCGACTGCGCGCGCGCGGGGAGGTCGGAGTCGGCATCGCCCGTGACGCCGACGGCCGCGACGTGCGGACGCTGTACGGCGGCGGAGCGGCGCAGCTCGAGGTCGGACCGGGCGTCCAGGACGATGACCGCCGACCCGTTCCGCAGGACGGTGCGCCCGTGCGCGTCGGTGACGGTCCCCGGTGCGCACTCCTGGGCCGTGAAGCCGAGCCCTGTGAAGAAGCGGTGGATCGCCGAGTCCCCCGGCGCGACCGAGATCTCGACCGCCTCGATGCGCGGCGCCTCCGGGGCCGGGGGTGGGTCGAACAGCTCCACCCGCGGGCGGCGTCGACGCCCGCCCGCCTGTTCCTCGGGCGTCCCTTCGGGGATCGTGTCGGCTCCCGCCCACCGGCGGCGCAGCTGCTCCTCGAGGTGCAGCAGGGATCGCATGGCGTCGCGCGCGGTGTCCCTCGGGTTGGCCTCGCGCACGATGTCGCTGAACACCTCCAGCGACAGCGGTCCGCGGTAGCCCGCCTCCACCACGGCCCCGACGAGCCCCTCGACGTCGAGCACGCCCTGGCCGGGGAAGCACCGGTGGTGCCGGCTCCACTCGAGCACGTCCATGCTCAGGCCGTGGGCGTCGGCGATCTGCAGGAAGGCGATGCGGTCGCCCGTGAGGCCGGCGAGGGCCTGCGGGCCGTCGCCGCGCGCGAGCATGTGGAAGGTGTCGACAGCGACGCCGACGTTGGGCAGTGCGACCTTCTCGACGACCCGCCGCGCCGGCCCGAAGCGGTTGACGTGCGTGCCCCACGCCAGCGCCTCGTAGGCCAGGGTGAACCCGTGCTCGGCTGCCGCGGCACCGACCGTGCCGAGCTGCTCGG
>JAEWFB010000656.1 GCA_023389095.1 Actinomycetes bacterium | reverse complement strand
GCGAGCAGGACCCGCGCCGCGACGCCGGCTTCTCGATCTTCTACATGTCGATCAACATCGGCTCGTTCTTCTCGCCGCTCGTCGTCGGCTTCCTCCGCGACCACTACGGCTACCACGCCGGCTTCGCCGCTGCCGCGGTCGGCATGGCCATCGCCATCGTCTGGTTCGTCCTCGGCCGCAAGGCGCTCAGGGGCGCCGGCGACGACGTGCCGAACCCGCTGTCGGCGAAGGAGCGCCCGAAGGTCGTCGGCCTCGCCGTCGGCTCGGTCGTCCTCTTCGTCGCGCTGCTGCTGCTCGCCGGCCTCTGGCGCGACACGGTCCTCGACCAGGTCATCAACGCCATCTCGATCCTCGCGATCGCGGTGCCGGTCGGCTACTTCACGATGATGTTCCGCAGCCCCAAGGTGGCGCCGCAGGAGAAGCGGCACGTCCTCGCCTACCTGCCGCTGTGGATCGGCGCGATGCTCTTCTGGATGATCTTCGAGCAGGCCGCCGGCAAGATGGCGATCTTCGCGGAGAAGAACACCGTCACGCACGTCGCCGGCGTCACCGTGAACCCCGAGTGGTTCCAGTCGGTCAACCCGCTCGCCATCATCCTGCTCGCGCCGCTCTTCGGCTGGATCTGGACGCGTCGGGCCGGCAAGTTCCCGTCGACGCCGTTCAAGATGGCGCTCGGCGTCGGGCTCATCGGCCTGTCGGCGCTGGCCATGGCGTGGGCCTTCGCGACCTACCAGCACAACACCGCTCCGGTGTACGTGCTGACGGCGATCTTCGTGCTGCAGACCGTCGCGGAGCTGTGCCTGTCCCCGGTCGGGCTGTCGGCCACGACGCGCCTCGCACCGAAGGCGTTCACGAGCCAGTCGATGGCCCTGTGGTTCCTCGCCGTCGCAGCGGGCCAGGCGCTCGCGGCCCAGCTCATCAAGGCCATGGACGGCCTGCCCGACTCGCAGTACTACGTCGTCAACGGCATCATGACGCTCGGCTTCACGGCCGTGCTCATGGCCCTCGTGCCGTGGATCCGTCGCCGGATGGCGTCGGCGGAGGTCGGCGGCCACGAGTGAGCCTCGATTCCTGACCCGCGGCCGTCGCACCCACCGGTGCGGCGGCCGTCGGGTCGCCCGCCCGAGAACCAGCACGAACGCGCCTCAGGAGGCCGCATGCTCTACTCCCTGGGAGACCGGACCCCGACCGTCCACGAGACGGCGTGGATCGCCTCGAGCGCCGAGGTGCTCGGCGCCGTCGAGCTCCGCGAGGGCTCGAGCGTCTGGTACACCGCGGTGCTGCGGGCCGACTTCGAGCCGATCGTCCTCGGTGAGCGGAGCAACCTGCAGGACGGCGTCGTCGTGCACACCGACGCCGAGCACCCGACGACGATCGGGACCGGCGTCTCGGTCGGCCACAAGGCGGTGCTGCACGGCTGCACGGTCGAGGACGACTGCCTCGTCGGGATGGGCGCCGTCGTGCTCAACGGTGCGCGGATCGGCGCGGGCAGCCTGGTCGCCGCCGGCGCCGTCGTGCCCGAGGGCATGGTCGTGCCGCCGCGCTCGCTCGTGGCCGGCGTGCCCGGGACGGTGCGCCGCGAGATCGACGAGGCCGGCGTGCTGCGGATCCGGGCCAACGCCGAGGTCTACGTCGGGCTCGCCGAGCTGCACCGCTCCGCCCGCGTCATCGGCTGACCCGTCTCCCGAAGGGCCATCCGCGTCCTCACCTCTTCTCCATCGAGTGAGCACGAAACCTCACGCGTCACGCGACGCGTGTGGCGGGTGTGACCGGGTGCTCACTCGATCGGGAAGGGCGGCGGCGCGACGTCGGTGAGGTGCGCGTCGCTGGTCAGCAGGACGTGCGCGTGCATCGCCGCGGCAGCCGCGTCGGGGTCGCCGTCGCGGATCGCGGCCGCGACGGCCCGGAGCCCGGCGAGGGCCTCGGCGGGGCGTCCCGGCTGCGACAGCGACTCGATCCGGTTCTGCCGGACGAGGTGCTGGACCTCCGTCACGAGATCGGCGAGCAGGCCCGAACGGGCGGCGGCGACCACGGCCTCGTGGACCTGCTCCTCACCCGCCTCACCGCGGTGCCCGTCCGCGATCTGCGCCGCCATCAGGGCGAGCGCTGCGTCGAGGCGCTCGAGGTCGGCGTCGGTGCGCCGCACCGCCGCGAGGGCGGCGGCCTTCGAGGCGAGGGCGTCGCGGGCCTCGACGACCTCGGGCAGCCGCGTCGCGCGGGCGCGGACGGCCTCGAGGAGGCGCCGCTGCGCCGGCGGCTCGGACAGCCTGGTGCCGTCGCCGTGCCGGACCGTCACGACGCCGCTGACCTCGAGCGCGACGAGCGCCTGGCTCAGCGTGGCCCGGCTCACGCCGAGCCGCTCGGCGAGCTCTCGCTCGGGTGGGAGGCGGTCGCCGGCCGTGCGGCCGGTGCGCTCGGCCCAGGCCATGATCTGCTCGGCGACCTGCTCGTAGAGGCGCGGGCGCACCACCCGGCCCGGGTCGGCGGGCTCCGGCGACGTGGGCATGGCGTCACTCTAGGTCCGAGGGGGCCAGTGGCCCAGTGGACTGGCCACTGACACCGGCAGGTGACGAGCCGGTGGACTTCGACCAAGGCGGGCCGTGGCCCGGACGCGGCAGGATGCCGTCCATGACCTCGACCGGCCCCCTGTCCGACGTCCTCGTCGTCGACCTCACGCGCGCCCTCGCCGGCCCCCACGCGACGATGATGCTCGGCGACCTCGGCGCCCGCGTCATCAAGGTGGAGGCACCGGGCCGCGGCGACGACACCCGTGGGTGGGGCCCGCCCTTCGTCGGTCCGGACGGGCAGCGCGAGGCGACCTACTACCTGTCGGCCAACCGCAACAAGGAGTCGATCACCCTCGACCTCAAGGACGCCGCCGACCGGGACGTGCTCCTCGCGCTCGTCGACCGCGCCGACGTGCTCGTCGAGAACTTCCGCACCGGGGTGCTCGAGCGGCTCGGGCTCGGCATCGAGTCGCTCATGGAGCGCAACCCACGCCTCGTCGTCCTGTCGATCACCGGCTTCGGCCACGACGGTCCCGAGGGTGGGCGCGCCGGCTACGACCAGATCGCCCAGGGCGAGGCGGGCCTCATGTCGCTGACCGGCTCCGGCCCGGACGACCCGCAGCGCGTCGGCGTCCCGATCGCCGACCTCCTCTCCGGCATGTACGGCGCGTACGGCATCGTCGCCGCGCTCAACGAGCGCCACCGCACCGGACGCGGCCAGGTCGTGCGCACGTCGCTCCTCGCGTCGGTCGTCGGCGTGCACGCCTTCCAGGGCACCCGGTGGACCGTCGCCGGGGAGGTGGGCCGCTCGGCCGGCAACCACCACCCGTCGATCGCGCCGTACGGGCTCTTCCACTGCCGCGACGGGTCCGTGCAGATCGCCGTCGGCAGCGAGGGCCTGTGGCAGCGGCTGTGCGCCGCCTTCGGGCTCGACGCGTCGGGCGAGGGGGTTGCCACCAACGCCGACCGCGTCGCGCACCGCGACCACGTCATCGGGCTCGTCGAGGGCGCCTTCGCCGACTGGGACGCCGAGCCGCTCCTGGCCCGGCTCGCCGAGGTCGGCGTGCCCGCCGGCAAGGTGCGCACCCTCGACGAGGTGTACGCCTGGGACCAGACCGCGAGCCAGGGCCTGCT
>JAEWFB010000654.1 GCA_023389095.1 Actinomycetes bacterium | reverse complement strand
GAGCGCTCGGTCATGGAGTACGCGGAGGCGATGAGCCAGACGCCGCCCGAGCCGTCGGAGGAGCTCGTCGCCCGGCTGCTGCGCGACCTCGGCCCCGCGGGCCTCGTCGAGCTGACCACGGTCATCGGGTTCGCCAACCTCACGACCCGCTGCAACATCGCCCTCGGCATCGAGTCGGAGGGCTTCGCCGCCTCGTGCGGTCTGGCCCCGATGGCACCGAGGTCCGAGTCCGTGTCGAAGTGAGGGGTCGGTGATCGACGTGAGGGCATGACGACGATCACCGAGCCCCGGACGGCCCAGCCGACCACCTCTGCCACCGCCTCCACCAGCACGCCGACGCGCCGCCAGTGGCTCGCGCTCGGCGTGCTGGCCCTGACGGCCCTGCTGCTGTCGCTCGACGTCAGCGTCCTCTACCTCGCACTGCCCGAGCTGTCCGCCGACCTCGGAGCGAGCACGACACAGCAGCTGTGGATGCTCGACATCTACAGCTTCGTGCTCGCCGGCTTCCTCGTGACGATGGGCGCGGTCGGCGACCGCATCGGCCGCAAGCGCCTGCTGCTGTTCGGTGCCGTCGCCTTCGGCATCGCCAGCGCGGCCGCCGCCTACGCCAGCAGCCCCGGCCAGCTCATCTTCTGGCGGGCCGTCCTCGGCATCGCGGGCGCGACCCTCATGCCCTCGACGATGGGCCTGATCCGCACGATCTTCAGCGACGAGAAGGCGATGATGGCCGCCATCGGCGTCTGGTACGCCTGCTTCATGGGCGGCATGGCCGTCGGCCCGCTCGTCGGCGGCGTCCTGCTCCAGCACTTCTGGTGGGGCTCGGCCTTCCTGCTCGGCGTGCCGTTCATGCTGCTGCTCGTCGTGGTCGGCCGGCGCGTCCTGCCCGAGTCCGAGCGCCACGCCGGCACGAAGGTCGACGTCGCCAGCTCGGTCCTGTCCCTGGCCACGACGCTGCCGGTCATCTACGGCTTCAAGGAGATCGCCCGCGGCGGCAACACGACCCTCGCCCTCGTGACCGTGTCCGTGGGCCTCGCGACGGGTCTGGTCTTCGTCCGTCGCCAGCGCCGGATCGCCAACCCGCTCGTCGACCTCGCGCTCTTCCGCAGCCGCGCCTTCTCGGTGGCCCTGGCCGTCATGCTCGTCGGCGGCGTGGTCATGGCCGGCGTGTCCTTCCTCGGTTCGCAGTGGCTCCAGCTCGTCGCCGGCCTCTCGCCCCTCGGCGCCGGCCTGTGGATGCTCCCGGCCAACCTCGCGCTGCTGCTCGGCTCGTCGACCTCGGCGCGGATCGCCCGCCGGCTCGGGACCGCCCGCAGCATGGCGTCGGGACTGCTCGTGTGCGCGGCCGGCCTCGTGCTCTACACGCAGGTCGGCGCCGCGGCCGGGCTCGGTCTCCTCGTCTTCGGGATGTGCCTGACCTCGTTCGGGATCATGGTCCCCTCGACGCTGACGATGGGCGTCATGATGCAGTCCGCGCCGCCGGAGCGCGCCGGGTCGGTGGCCTCGATGAGCGAGACCTCGGCGGAGTTCGGGATCGCGGTCGGCATCGCCGGGCTCGGCTCGCTCGCGACCTTCGTGTACCGCGGCCGGCTCAGCCCCTTCGTCGCCGACCACGCGTCGGGCGCGACGACCTCGGCACTCGACTCGCTCGCCGGAGCGGTCCGGGCCGCGTCGACGCTGCCGACCGACGCCGCCCGCGAGCTCGTCACGGCCGCGCAGGCCGCCTTCACGACGAGCCTCAACGTCGTGGCCGGCGTCGGTGCCGTCCTCTTCGTGGTCTGTGCGTTCTTCGCGCTCCGCGTTCTCCGGACCGCCTGAGGACGGTTCCCCGCTCGACAGGTGGCGGTCACGGGCCCATGGCACCATGGGCGCCCGTGACCGCCCTCCTGCGCATCCTCGGCGTCGAGCTCATGGCCCGTCTGGGCCGCCGCCTGCCCACCCCGGTGGCGCGGGCGCTGAGCGCGGCGATCCTCGTCGGCGCCAACCTCCTGCCGGTCTGGGCCGTGCTCGACGGACGCCTCGGCATGGGCGACGTGCTGCTCGTCTACTGGTTCGAGGACGTCGTCGTCTGGTTCACCACCACCGTCAAGCTGCTGACCTCGACGCGTCGGCGCGACCGCTCCGGCGCGCACCCCGTGCGCGGCCCCGGGCTCCGTCGCCTCGAGGGGTGGCTCGGGGCCCGGTCCTGGGTCAGCGGCGACCCTGGCTACGCGCTGTCCTTCGCGATGCGCTTCGGCCTCTTCACGCTCGTGCACGGGGCGTTCACCGCGGTGGTCGTCGGTCTGGTGGGGCTGCGCGGCGGGCTGCTCGACTGGGTCGCGACGGCCGGCGTCATCCTGCTCAGCCACCTCCTGTCGGTCGGACTCAACTGGTTCGGACGCCGCGAGCGGGCCTCGGCCAACCCGGCGTGGGTCATGGTCGCGCCCTACCCGCGCATGCTCGCCCTGCACCTGACGGTCATCGGCGGGTTCTTCCTGCTCGGCGGGGTCGACGGCCGCACGGCGCACGACCTCGCCGCGGTCGCGCTGCTCATGGGGGCCAAGACGGCGCTCGACCTCGTGCTGCACGTCGTCGAGCACGCCGTCCTGGCCCGGCGTGCGGCACGCCGGGCGGCCCGGCAGTCAGCGCGCCGCGCGGAGGCCAAGGAGCCCGCGAGGACGCGCTGACGCGTCTTGGATCGTGACCCGAGGTTGCATAAGTGGGTCTTATGGTGTCCATAATGCGAACATGAGTTCCTCGCGCTTCCCCGCGGTCGTCGACGACGTCACGGTGCGGCTCATCGCCGCCGTCGTCCTCGTGGTCGGCCTCGTCGCCCTGGCGACGCAGCAGTGGTGGCTCTACGCCGTCCTCGCCGTCGACTTCACGCTGCGGGCGGCGCTCGGACCGAAGGCCAGTCCGGTGGCGCAGCTCGTCCAGCGGTGGACCCGACCCGCCGTGCGGGCGCCGAAGCAGCCGACCGCCGGCACGCCGAAGCGGTTCGCGGCGAGCATCGGTGCCGTGATGACGCTCGCCGCGACCGCGCTCTGGGTCGTCTCGCTCACCACCGGCGCCACGTGGGCGCTCGTCGGCGTCGTCGCCATCGGCGCGATCATGGTGCTCTTCCCGCTGCTCGAGTCGGCCTTCGGCATCTGCGTCGGCTGCATCCTCTTCTCCGGCCTCATGCGCATCGGCCTCGTGCCCGAGGAGGTCTGCCTCGAGTGCGCCGACATCACCAAGCGGCGCGAGCGGATCCTCGCCGAGCGGGCCACGGCCGCCTGACGCGTCGCCCGCCTCAGCCGGCAGCGGCGCGCAGCTTCTCCAGCAGCGGGGCAGCGGCCTCGGACAGGAACGCCTCCTGCGCCTCGCCGCCCACCTGGACGAGGGCGACGTCGGTGAAGCCCGCCTCCCAGTAGGCGCTGACCGCCTCGACGATCCGGTCCAGGTCGGGGCCGCACGGGATGGACGCGGCGACGTCCTCGGGGCGCACGAACTGGCTGGCGCCGTGGAAGCCCGCCGGCGTGGGCAGGTCGCTGTTGACCGACCAGCCGCCGCCGAACCACCGGAACTGGGCGTGGGCCCGCTCCACCGCGGCCTTCTCGTCGGGGTCCCAGCAGATCGGGATCTGCCCGACGGCTCGGGCGTCCTGCCCGATGCGCGGGGCGCCTGCGGTGGCGTTCCACGTCGACACGAGCTCGGCCTCGGGCTGCACGGCGATGAGGTGCTCGGCATGCGGCGCCAGGCGGGTGATCGACTCCTCGCCGCTGACGGCCACGCCGATCGGCACGCCGCCCTCGGGGCAGTCCCAGATGCGCGCGGAGTCGACGTCGAAGTACTCGCCGTGGTGCGTGACGAGCTCGCCGGTGTGCAGCTCACGGATGATGCCGACCGCCTCGGCGAGCATGTCCTGCCGGGTCACGACGCCCGGCCAGCCCTCGCCGACGACGTGCTCGTTGAGGCTCTCGCCGCTACCGAGGCCGAGCGTGAAGCGCCCGTCGGCGAGCAGCTGGAGGGTCGCCGCCTTCTGCGCGACGACGGCCGGGTGGTAGCGGATCGTCGGGCAGGTCACGTACGTCATGAGCCCGACGCGTTCGGTGGCGTGGGCCACCGCGCCGAGCACCGACCAGGCGTACGGGGCGTGCCCCTGCTCGGTCAGCCACGGCGAGTAGTGGTCGCTGCTCACCTCGAAGTCGAAGCCGGCCTGCTCGGCACCGACCGCCCACCGGACCAGATCCTGGGGCCCGCTCTGCTCGGTCATGAGGGTGTATCCGAAGCTCGTCACGGCCGCGTCGTACCCCTCGCACTGGGTCGCGACACGTGTTTGTCCAAGGTTTGCCGCGGAGCCTTCGGCGGGCCGTACAAGGTCTGTCCACAGTTGTGTACAACCTTGTGGACGACGGGGGCGCCGGCCGGCACCCGTCAGGCGGCGGGGTATCGCAGCAGGAACGTGCGGATCGCCTCGCGCGGCCGGCCGCGCAGCTCCGCGCCGTGGGTGAAGGCCGCCACCTCGTAGTCGAGCTCGGCGAGCCGGTGGGCCGTCTGCTGCGTCATCCGGAAGTCCGTGCAGAACGCCTTGATCGGCCAGCGCAGGCCCAGGACGTTGAAGATCGCGTCGCCCGTCACGAGCACCCCGGTCGGCTCGTGGAGCAGCGACACGTGCCCCGGCGAGTGGCCCGGCGTGTGCACGACGCGCACGCCCCCGGCGATCGGCAGCAGCTCGCCGTCGGTCATCTCGTGCTCGACCGGCACCGCCGTGAAGTCCTTCCCGGGCCGGGAGAGCCGGTCGAAGAGGCGGCCGAGCAGGAAGCGGTGGTCGCGCGGTGGGGAGGACCCCTGGGCGGCGTAGGCGGCGTCGTCGTGGTGCACCGTGAAGGTGCGCCCGGTGGCCTGCGCGACGTGGGCCGCGCCGCCTGCGTGGTCCGGGTGAGCGTGCGTCAGCAGCAGCCGCGTCACGTCGGACGTGCCCGCGCCGATCGCCGCGAGGGCCGCGACGACCTTCGGTCCGCTGCTCTTCACCCCCATGTCCACGAGCGTCACCTGCCCGTCGTCGTCGCGGAAGGCGAAGCCGTTGACGTAGTCGCGCACGAGGGGGATGCGCCACACGCCCGGCGCGAGCGGAACCACGAGGTCGCGGGCCATGCGTCGAGCCTAGCCACGCGAGTGGGTACGGGGGCCGCACGACCGCACCACAGATCCCAGGAGGTCCCATGGTCACGCACCAGAAGAAGGTCGCCTTCCTCGTCGCGAGCGAGGGCATCGAGCAGGTCGAGCTGACCGAGCCGTGGAAGGCGGTCACCGACGCCGGCCACGACGCCGTCCTCGTCAGCCCCGACTCCGGCCAGGTCCAGATGTTCAACCACCTCGACAAGGGCGATACCAAGGACGTCGACGTCACCGTCGCCGACGCGTCCGTCGACGACTACGACGCCCTCGTGCTGCCCGGGGGCGTCGCCAACCCCGACGCGCTCCGGACCGACGCCGACGCCGTGGCCTTCGCACGCGACTTCGTCGCCTCGGGCAAGCCGGTGGCCGCGATCTGCCACGCCCCGTGGACGCTCGTCGAGGCGGGCGTGCTCTCGGGGCGGCGGCTCACCTCGTGGCCGAGCCTGCAGACCGACATCCGCAACGCCGGCGGCGAGTGGGCCGACGAGTCGCTCGTCACCGACGGCAACCTCATCACGAGCCGCAAGCCCGACGACCTGCCCGACTTCTGCGGCGCGCTCGTCGAGGCCCTCGAGCACGGGGCCGCGGCGCGCTCTGCCTGAGCTGTCCTGCGCCTCAGCCGAACCCGTGGCGCGCGAGCGGGTGGACCAGCTCGCGCTCCTCGTAGGCCAGGTGCGACAGGAGCGTGTCGGTGAGCAGGTCGAGGGCGCGCTCGACCTCGTCGAGCGCCTCGGGCGCGCCCGGGCCGGCCGCGTCGGTGCCGACGAGCCCGACGAGCGCGTCGTCGACCTGCTCGAGCACGTCGGCGATGACGTGGTGCTCCTGCTCGAGCCGGTCCAGCACGGGTCCGAGGTCGGGCTGGGCGCGCCGCAGGTGCGTGAAGACGCTGATGTCCTCGAGGGTGTGGTGCCCGGTGACGAGGCGGCAGTAGGTCTCGCAGTACGTGCCGAGCGTCCAGTTGTTCTGGCGCATCGCCATGGTGTTGACGACCGAGCGGGCCGCCCCGACCGACAGCGCGCCACGACGGACCTGGCCGACGAGGTCGCGCACCTGCGCGAGCTCCTGGCGCAGGTGGTCGTGCACGTCGACGAGGTGCCGGGGCACGGCCTGCTCGTGCGCGGAGTACGTGGCGCCCGCGGGCACCGGGGCGGAAGGCCGGTCGTCCTCGCGCCACGGCATCGACGCCGAGCGTCGACTGCCGTCGTCGGGCGTCGGCCGGACGACGAGGGGGTGCGCGTCGGGCGCCGATGACGACGCGAGGTGCACCGAAGCCGGCGGGGCCGGCAGGGAGGTGTCGGACGCCCGCCGGGCGCGCTCGACGTCGACGCGCTCTCGCACGGCCGGGGCCACCTCCGTGGCGAAGCGGCGGACCGTGTCGGGGTCGTCGGACCCGAGGACGAACGTGCTCATGCCGTGCTCGAGCGTCAGGCCGGCGAGCTGCTCGGCCCAGTCGTCGGCCGTGCCCTGGAGGAGCCCGCTGCCACGGCCGAACCGGCCGAAGACGTTGTACATCCGGCGCACCGCCTGCGGCCCGCGCCCGGCCCGGTCGGCGGCCTCGTCGATGACGGCGTTCATCGCCGGTAGCTCGTCGGGGGAGGTGTAGCCGAGGCTGGGCAGCCACCCGTCGGCGAGGCGCCCGGTGACCCGGAGCATCCGCGGCTTGTAGGCGCCGAGCCAGATCTCGACGGGGTGCACGGGCGCCGGCCCGGCGTGCAGGCCCTTGACCCGGTAGTGCTCGCCCTCGACGCTCACCGACCGGGCGCCGGGGTGCTCGGCGTCCTGGCCCCAGACGCCCCGGATGACGGCGACCGCCTCGACGAGGGCGTCGACGGCCTCCTTCGGCGTCCGGCGCTCGCCGCCGGCCGCGACGACGGCGTCCCAGAAGGCGCCGGTGCCCAGGCCCAGCTCGACGCGGCCGCCGCTGAGCCGGTCGAGGGTCGCCACCGAGCGGGCGAGGACCACGGGTGGGCGAAGGGGCAGGTTGGCGACGTTCGGGGCCACGCGGACGGCGCTCGTGCGTGCGGCGATGACCGACAGCAGGGTCCACGTGTCGAGGTGGCCGCCGTTGTACGGGTGGTCCTGAACCGTGACGAGATCGAGGCCGACGACGTCGGCCAGCAGGGCCAGCTCGAGCGTCGCGTCGGCGCGGGCGGCGTCGGGGCTGGGGAAGAGCCCGAACTGCAGCTCGTGCCCGTAGTCGGTCATGGCCCCATCACAGCACGGCTCCAGGGCCTACGCTCCGGGACATGGAGGGGCTCATGAACGCGGACGAGGCTGCCGTCGAGGCGCTGCGGGCCTGCATCCGGATCCCGACGGTCTCGAGCTGGTACCGCGACGAGGAGGACCGCGAGGCGTTCGGCGCGCTGCTGGCCGAGCTGGCCAGCCGCTTCCCACGGCTGCACGCGGCCTGCGAGGTGGAGCGGATCGCCGGTGACGCCCTGCTCGTGCGGTGGCGCGGCCGGAGGCCGGAGTCGCCCGTCGTCCTCATGGCCCACCTCGACGTCGTCCCGGTGGGTGACGAGTCGGCGTGGACGCACCCGCCGTTCTCGGCCGAGGTGGAGGGCGGGTCGGTCTGGGGCCGAGGAGCGCTCGACTGCAAGGGATCGCTCGTGGCCGCGTGCAGCGCCGTCGAGCAGCTGCTCGCCGAGGGCGTCGTGCCCGGCCGTGACGTGTGGCTGTCCTTCGGGTGCAACGAGGAGGTGTCGGGTGGCGCCGCCAAGGAGGCGGTCCGACTGCTGCGTGAGCGCGGCGTCGACCCGTGGTTCGTGCTCGACGAGGGCGGCGCCATCGTCCAGGGAGCACTGCCGGGCGTGGCGGCGCCGACCGCGGTCATCGGCACCACCGAGAAGGGCACCGTCGACGTGGAGCTCGTCGCGCGCGGTGACGGCGGCCATGCGTCGGCCCCGAAGCGGATGGGCGCCACGGCCCGGATCGCCCGCGCCGTCCTGCGCCTGGAGCGACGGCCGTTCCCCGCGCGCCTGCCCGACCCCACCCTCGACATGCTCGAGCGCCTGGCGCCGCACGCGTCGGGCCCGTACGCCCGCGTCTTCAGCCACGCCCGCCGGCTGCGTCCCGTGCTCGGCCGGGTGCTGCCCCGGCTCGGCCACGAGCCCGCCGCCATGGCCCGCACGACGACGGCCGTGACCCAGCTGTCCGGCTCTCCGGGCGCCAACCTCATCGCCGCCGAGGCGCGCGCCCACGTCAACATGCGCGTCATGGTCGGTGAGACCCTCGACAGCGCCCTGACCCGCATCCGGTCGGTGGTGCGCGACCCGGCGGTCGAGGTCGTGCTCGTCAGCGGCGACGACCCGAGCCCGGTGTCGCCCACCGACGACGACGCCTACCGCCTCCTCGAGGCGACCGTCACCGGCACCTTCCCCGGCGTCGTGCCGGTGCCCTACGTCATGCTCGCGGCGACCGACTCGCGCCACTTCCACCGCGTGTGGCCGCGCGTGTACCGGTTCACGCCGTTCCGGATGAGTGCGGAGCAGCGTGGCTCGATCCACGGCGTCGACGAGCGCATCGGCGTCGACGACTTCCTCGACGGCGTCCGCTGGTACCGCCGACTCCTCGAGAACCTCTGAACGCGAAGGAAACCCGTTCCCCATGAGCGAACGCACCACCGGGCGTCCGGCCCTCGACGCCGCCGCCCGCGCCCTCGCCGGCAGCCCGATCGCCAAGGTCGTCGGCTTCCTCGTCTGCGTCGAGATCGCGAGCGGCGTGCTCCAGGGCTACTACACGCCGATCTTCACCGACATCGCCCGACACCTGTCGATCCACGACGCCGACGTCAACTGGTTCGAGGCGGCCCAGCTCATCGTGTCGGCGCTGGTCGTGCCGTTGCTCGCCCGGCTCGGCGACCTCGTCGGCCACCGCAGGGTGCTCCTCGGCTCGACGGTCGTCACGGCCGTCGCGTCGTGGGGCGTGGCGTTCGCCCCGACCTTCGGCACGTTCCTCGTCGCCTGGGCGATCCAGGGGTTCTACGTCGTGTGGCTGCCGATGGAGGTCGCGATCATCCACCGCCGTACCGGGGGAGCGGAGTCGCGTGTCCGCGGAGCGGCCGGGGTGCTCGTCGCGGCGCTGGAGCTCGGCGTCATCGCCGGCGCCCTCACGAGCGGTGCGCTGGCCGAGTCCCTCGGCATGACAGGCCTGCTCGCGCTTCCGGCAATCGTCGTGACCCTGGCGATCGTGGCCGTGTGGTTCGGTGTCGAGGACGTTCCCGGCCTCGGCGAGGGACGCGTTCACTGGCGCGCGTTCGGCCTGCTGACCCTAGCCCTGGGGCTCGTCATGGCCGGCCTGGTCCTGCTGCGCGTCCAGGGACCCGGGTCGGTGCTGCCGTGGGTGGTCATGGTGCTCGGGTTCCTCACCCTCGTGCCGTACGCGCGGGTCGAGCTGGCGTGCGCGTGGCCGCTCGTCGACCTGCGCGTGCTCCGGATGCGGGGCCAGTGGCCGGTGCAGGCGACGGCCTTCCTCTTCGGGGTGTCGGTGCTCGGCGCGCAGATCCCGCTGTCGACGTTCGCCCGCACCGACCCCGCGGTGACCGGCTACGGCCTCGGGGCGTCGGCCGGCAGGGTCTCCATCATCATCGGCGGCTACGTGCTGTCCCTCGCCGTCGGGGCGCTGCTGCTGCAGGTCCTCGGCGGGCGCGTGGGCACCCGGGTCGCGCTCGTCGTCGCCGCCGGGTTCGTCGGCGTCGGCTACCTGCTGTTCCTGCCGTTCCACGCCACCCTCGCGCAGACGATGACGAACATGGTCGTGGCCGGTCTCGGGTCGGGCGCGCTCGTCGCCGGGCTGCCGACGGCCGCTGCGGCACAGGCACCCCCGACACACACGGGCCTCACGACGGGCATGACGAACACGACGAAGACCATCGGTGGCGCCTTCGCCTCGAGCACCTTCGCCATCGCCCTGGCCAGCACCGGGACGGTCGACGCCGAAGCCACCGGGCACGCGTCGCTCTCCGGCTACATGACGGTGTGGGCCATCTGCGGCGTCACGGCGCTCGTGGCGGCCGTCTTCCTCGCGACCGTCCACGCCGCCGACGCCCGTCGCGCAGTGGTGTGATGGAGGCGTGAAGATGCCCAAGCACACGGACGAGGCCAAGGCGTACTTCCGCGGCCTCGTGACCGAAGGTCCGGGCGTCGAGGTCAAGCCGATGTTCGGCAGCCTCGGCGCGTTCGTCAACGGCAACATGTACGCCGGCCTCTTCGGCGAGGACGTCGGCGTCAAGCCCGACGCCGATGC
>JAEWFB010000594.1 GCA_023389095.1 Actinomycetes bacterium | reverse complement strand
GAGCTGGGACGGCACGGCGCCCGGCGAGGGCGCCGACGACCGGGTGCGCGAGGCCTACCGCGGCCTCGTGGCCGACGGTGGCACGGTCGTGGCCGTGACGTCGCGTCGCGGCGTCCTGTCGGTGCTCGGTGACGTCCTCGCGACGCCCACGCCGCGGTTCTGGGCCCTGGCCACCGCACCCGGCAGCCTGTCGGCCGTCGAGGTCTGGGAGGACGGCTCCGCGTCGGTGGCTTTCACCAATCGGACCGACCATCTCGCCTGACGGACGCTGTGCGATATTCGCAGCATGAGCTATGCCGGTGACGTGACCCCTGAGCAGGCGTGGACCGCGCTGCGCGACGAGCCGGGTGCCGTGCTCGTCGACGTGCGCACCCGGGCCGAGTGGACCTACGTCGGGCTGCCCGACCTCGGCACCCTCGACAAGGACGTCCTGCGCGTCGAGTGGCAGCGCTTCCCCGACGGCCAGGTCAACGACGCCTTCACCGGCGAGCTCGAGTCCGCCGGCATCGCCAAGGACCAGCCCGTCTACTTCCTCTGCCGCTCTGGCGTGCGCTCGATCGCGGCCGCCGAGGCCGCCACCGCCGCCGGGTGGAGCACGTCGTTCAACGTGCTCGACGGGTTCGAGGGCCCACACGACGGGCAGCGTCACCGCGCCGTCGCCGGCTGGAAGGTCGCGGGCCTGCCGTGGGTGCAGGGATGAGCGACCCGACCTCCGACCGGTCCACCGTCGCAGCCGCCACCACTGCCATCGAGGGTGCCACCGAGGGCTGGCGCCCCGACACCCTCGCGGTGCGGGCAGGCCTGTCCCGCAGCGGGTTCGAGGAGACGTCCGAGGGCCTGTACCTCACCTCGGGGTTCGTCTACGACACCGCCGAGGACGCCGAGGCCGCGTTCAAGGGCGACGTCGACCGGTTCGTCTACTCCAGGTACGGCAACCCGACCGTGACGATGTTCGAGGAGCGGCTGCGCGCCATCGAGGGTGCCGAGGCGTGCTTCGCGACCGGCTCCGGGATGTCCGCGGTGTTCGTCGCGCTCGCCGCGCTGCTCGGCAAGGGCGACCGGGTCGTGTCGTCGCGGGCGCTGTTCGGCTCGTGCTTCGTCATCCTCGACGAGATCCTCCCGCGGTGGGGCGTCGAGACGGTGTTCGTCGACGGGCCCGACCTCGACCAGTGGCGCGAGGCGCTGTCCGAGCCGACGACGGCGGTCTTCTTCGAGACCCCGAGCAACCCGATGCAGGAGCTCGTCGACATCGCCGCGGTCAGCGAGCTGGCCCACGCCGCAGGGGCGAAGGTCGTCGTCGACAACGTCTTCGGCACACCGGTGTTCAGCAAGCCGCTCGAGCACGGCGCCGACATCGTCGTGTACTCGGCGACCAAGCACATCGACGGCCAGGGCCGGGTGCTCGGTGGAGCGGTCCTCGGACCCAAGGAGTTCGTCGACGGCCCGGTGCAGAACCTCATGCGGCACACCGGCCCCTCGATGTCGCCCTTCAACGCCTGGGTCCTCGTCAAGGGCCTCGAGACGATGTCACTGCGGGTCGAGCGGATGGCGGCCAGTGCCCTCGAGGTGGCCCGGTTCCTCGAGTCGCACCCGCGCGTGACGCGCGTCGTGCACCCGTTCCTGCCCTCGCACCCGCAGCACGAGCTCGCCAAGCGCCAGATGCTGGCGGCCGGCACGGTCGTGACGTTCGAGCTCGACGGCGGCAAGGACGAGGCCTTTGCTCTCATGAACGCCCTCGAGGTCATCGACATCTCCAACAACCTCGGCGACTCCAAGTCGCTGATCACCCACCCGGCCACGACGACCCACCGGCGACTGACGCCGGAGGCCCGGGCCGCGGTCGGCATCACCGACGGCGTCCTGCGGGTCTCGGTCGGACTCGAGGACGTCCGCGACCTCGTCGACGACCTGGGCCGCGCCCTCGGCTGAGCAGCGGCGGCGCCTACGACCCGGGCTGTGAACGAAGCCCGTCGAGGACGAGCCCGAGCATGTGCGGAGAGCGGTCCTCGGGCCCGGGCGTCGCGCGCCACAGCGCACCGGTGAGCTGGAGGACGTCCCCGGCGTCGGCGTCGGGACGGATGCTTCCGTCCTGCACGCCCGCGTCGAGCAGCTGCCGGATCGCCGCCACGACCGGGCCGGAGGTCTGCTCGGTGACCGTCTGGTGGGCGGCGGCGCTCAGGGCGTCCCCGAGGCCGTGCTTGCGGCGCATCGCCTCGACGAGGCTCGTCGTCCAGGCGCGGAGCGCCTCGATCGGCTCGAGCGTGTCGAGCAGCTCGGGCACCCGGGCGACGATGCGCTCGACCTCGGCCTGGTAGACGGCGAGGACGAGCGCCTCGCGCGTCGGGAAGTTGCGGTAGAGCGTGCCGGCGCCGACGCCGGCTCGCTGTGCGACCTGGTTCATCGACGGAGAGCCGTCGTCGGCGAAGGACTCGCGCGCTGCCGCGAGGATGCGCTCCCGGTTCTCACGGGCGTCGGAACGGACCACTGGTACCTCACCTTGCTATGTGGAGAACTCTCCACTACTTTAACTGGAGAACTCTCCGCCTACCGTAGCGGGGCGACGGCGGACGCGCCACGTGCGACGCGTCAGAGGACCAGCAGAGGAGATGCAGATGGCACAGGTGCTCGTCACCGGAGGATCCGGCTTCATCGGGGGCTGGTGCGTGCTCGCGCTGCTCGAGTCCGGCCACGACGTGCGGGCGACCGTCCGCGACCTGTCGCGTGAGACGGCGCTGCGGGAACGCCTGCACGCCGCGGTCGAGTTCTACGACGACCGGCTCAGCGTCGTCCGGGCCGACCTCGCCGCCGACGAGGGTTGGGTGGACGCGGTGTCCGGCTGCGACTACGTCCTCCACGTCGCCTCGCCCACGCTGCGCACGGCGCCCCAGAGCGAGGCGTCGATGATCGAGGCCGCCTGCGACGGGGTCCTGCGGGTGCTGCGCGCCTCGCGCGACGCCCGCGTCCGCCGCGTCGTGGTCACCAGCGCGTTCGGCGCCGTCGGCTACGGCCACCCGCGCCGGTCGACGCCCTTCACCGAGCAGGACTGGACCGACCTCGATGCCGACCTCGCGCCCTACCAGCGCTCCAAGACGCTCGCCGAGCAGGCCGCCTGGCGGTTCGTCGAGGAGGAGGGCGGCGGGCTCGAGCTGGCCGCGGTCCACCCGGTCGCCGTCATCGGCCCGGTCCTCGGACCCGACGACCCGCCGTCGCTGCGCATCATCCGCGGCATGCTCGAGGGCAGCCTTCCCGTCTGTCCGCCGTTCGGCACGAGCTGGGTCGACGTCCGCGACGTCGCCGACCTCCACCTGCGGGCCATGACCGACCCGGCCGCCCCCGGCGAGTGCTGGCTCGCCTCGGCCGGCCCGAGCCTGCGCATCGTCGAGGTGGCGCGCATCCTGCGCGACCGGCTGGGGGAGCGGGCCGCCCAGGCCCCGACGCGTGAGCTGCCGGTCCCGCTCGCGCGGCTGCTCGGCAGGTTCAACCCGCAGCTCGGCGCGCTGGGTCCTCAGCTCGGCCACGACTTCGGAGCGAGCAGCGAGAAGGCGCAGCGGCTCCTGGGGTGGCGGCCGAGGCCGGTCGAGGACTCGATCGCGGACACCGCCGAGAGCCTTCTCGCGAAGGGCGTCGTCGGCCGCTGAGGGGACAGGCACCCACCGCGGCGGAGCGGGCGCGCGACGGTGTGCGCCGTCGAGCCGGAGGCGTGGAGCCTGCCGGACGGGTCAGCTCTTCGTGCCGTCCAGCCCGAGCAGGCTCGCCGCCTTGTCGTGCGCGAGACCGCTGGCCCCGTCGATGTCGTCGGGCGTGGCCCCGACGAAGGTGAGCGACAGCACGACGTCCCCCACCCCCGTGTAGACCTGGGTCAGCTCGAAGCCGTCGAGGGGACCGCCCTCGCCGGTGATCCGGGCCGCGACCGGCGCGGTGCCGACCTTCGGCGGGTTGACGGTGGCGACGTGCATCGTGGATCTGCCGTGGCCCGGGATGCTCATCGTGACCTTGGAGCAGCGCCCGAGGGCTGCCTTGAGGCGAGCCTGGAGGGCGGAGACCTTGGCCTCCGAGCCGAGGGCGTCGAGGCTCTCGTCGATGCTCGGCCCGCTCTGGCCCGCCGAGAACGAGGCCTCGGCGCTGGCGAGGGATCCCGGCGCCGTGCGGGCGTTCATCAGGCTGACGAGGTCGGCGCAGCGAGCGTCCTTGGAGGAGATGGTCGGGCCACCGCTCTGGCCAGAGGACGTCGGCTCCTCGGAGAAGCCCGAGGGCATGTCGGACACCTCGAGGAGGGCCTTCTTCAGGGACGCTTTCGTGCGCGCCTGCGGCGCAGGCGCGCTGGGCGCGGTGGTCGACGGCGCGGGCGTCGTCGACGTCGGCGACGCGGTGCTCGACGTGGTCACTGGGGTGGTCGGGTTGCCCGCCCCCGTCGACGCGGTGGGCGTCGAGCAGGCGGCCGTCGTCGCGGCGACGGCCAGGCAGGCCAGAATGGCTCGGCGAAGGGTCACGGGGACGAAGGGTACAGCCACGCAGACCCGTCCAGATCCAGGAGACCCGCGTGCCGCAGGCAGACGTCGGTGGGGTGCCGCCACCGGGTGCGCCAGGGCGCCGCAGAGCGTTGGGGGCCCTGCCGGCTCAGGCGGTGGCCGCGAGGGTGAGCGTCGTGGCGCCGACGACCACGACCGCGCACAGCAGGCCGGTGCGGGCGATGCGGCCGGTGTCGACGGCGAGCCCGGCGGAGCGGCACCGCTGGGCCCACAGCAGGGTGGCCACCGATCCCCACATCGTGACGATCGGCCCGGCGTTGACGCCGACCAGCAGCGCCGCGAGGCGGGCCGGCGCGTCCGAGGCGGTCGGCTCGAGGGCGAGGTAGGCGGGCAGGTTGTTGATGCCGTTGGCGGCGAGGGCGCCGATACCGCTGACCCGGAGCAGGTCGGCCGCGGTCGTCCCCTCGCCGACGAGCCCGCGCAGCCAGCCCTCGAGGCCGGCGCGCAGGGCGGCGTCGACGACGAGGAACAGCACGCAGATCCCCATGACGGTGAGCCACGGCATCTTGATCCGGCGCAGCAGGGCGGGGGCGCGCCAGTAGGTGGCGGCGAGGAGGAACAGGGCCGCGGGCACCGAGGCGATCGCCGGCTGGAGCCCGGAGACGAACGCGACGGCCAGGGCGCCGCACGTCCACCCGGTGATCACCATGAGCCGGTGGTCGTGCGGCTCGGCCCGCGGTGGCGTCGCGTACCGACCGCGGAGCTGGGAGCGGTGCAGCACCCACAGCACGGCCACCGTGCAGAGGATCGCGACGAGCGCCGGCGCGGCAAGCAGCCGCAGGTAGCCCCATGTGGACACGCCGAGCTCGGCGAACGGGTGCAGGGACAGCAGGTTCGTCAGGTTCGAGACCGGCAGCAGCAGCGAGGCGGTGTTGGCCAGCCAGAGGGTCGTCATCGCGAAGGGCAGGGGCGCCGCGCCGACCTGCCGCGCGACGGTGACGGCGACCGGTGTGAGCAGCACGGCGGTCGTGTCGAGGCTGAGCACGATCGTCGAGACGACCGCGAGCGCGACGACGAGCAGCCACAGCACCCCGACCCGGCCGCGGGCCAGGCGGGCGGCCCAGTGGGCGGCCTCGTCGAAGAGCCCGGCCTGGTCGCAGATCTCGGCGACGAGCGTGATGGCCACGAGGAAGACGAGGATCGGGGCCACCCGGTCGACGAGCTGCGCGAGGT
>JAEWFB010000227.1 GCA_023389095.1 Actinomycetes bacterium | reverse complement strand
GGTAGTCGCGGATGACGAGCTCGCGGTCGTTGCCGAGGCCGCCGACGAGCTCCTCGAGCTGGAGGCTGAGCAGGCGGCCGTCGGTGCCGAGCTCGACGACGTAGTCCTGGATCTCGGCCGAGATGCGCCGGACCATCTCGAGGCGCTGGAGCACCGCGGTGACGTCGCGGATCGTGACGAGGTCCTCGATCTCGAGCGCCGACAGCGTTCCGGTGACCTCGTCGAGGCGGGCCTTGTAGCGCTCGAGGGTCTGCAGGGCCTGGTCGGCGCGCGAGAGCGTCGTGGGCGATCCCTCGATGACGTGCCGGAGGTCGCCGACGTAGAGCGCGACGACGCCCATCGACTGGCTCACCGAGATGACCGGGAAGCCGGTCTGCTTGGCGACGCGCTCGGCGGTGCGGTGCCGGGTGCCGGACTCGGTGGTCTCGATGCTGGAGTCGGGGACCAGCTGCGTGGCGGCCCGGACGATGCGCGCGCCCTCGCGGTCGAGGACGACGGCGCCGTCCATCTTGCACAGCTCGCGCAGGCGGGTGGCCGAGAACTCGACCTCGAGGGCGAAGCCGCCGGTGCAGATGGACTCGACGACGCGGTCGAAGCCGAGCACGATGAGCGCTCCGGTGCGGCCGCGGAGGATCCGTTCGAGGCTGTCCCGCAGCTCGGTGCCCGGGGCCACCGCGGCCAGGGCCGCGCGGAGCAACAGCTCGTCGTTCCGGTCCATCACGTCCCTGTCAGCAGGGGGCGAGCCCAGCGCGTCGACCCCGGTCGCTCGCAGTCTAGACGGTGCCGAGGGCATGCGCGCCGGATGTCCGGGCACCGGCGAGGCGTCCGATGGCCTCGATGGCACGGGGCACGTCGGACACCTCGACCGCCCGGATGCCCTGCGGCACGGTCGTGTCGGCGAGGCTGCCCGCGGGCACGAGCGCGTGCCGGAAACCGAGGCGGGCCGCCTCGGACAGCCGACGGTCGAGGCCGGTGACGCGTCGGACCTCTCCGGCGAGCCCGACCTCGCCGAGGGCGATGACGTCGGGGGCCAGCGGCTGGTCGACGACCGAGGACGCGACGGCGCACACGATGGCGAGGTCGGCGGCCGGTTCGGTGATGCGGACGCCGCCGACGGTGGCGGCGAAGATGTCGCGGGAGCCGACCGGGGCGCCGGCGCGCTTGTCGAGGACGGCGATGATCATGGCGAGCCGGGACGCGTCGAGGCCGCTGGAGGTGCGCCGCGGCGAGGGCAGCGGCGAGGGCGCCACGAGCGCCTGCACCTCGGCCACGAGCGGGCGGCGGCCCTCGAGCGTGACGGTGACGCAGGTGCCGGCGACCGCGTGGTCGCGGCTGGACAGGAACAGCCCGCTCGGGTCGGGCAGGCCGACGATGCCGACGTCGGACAGGTCGAAGCAGCCGACCTCGTCGGTGGGGCCGTACCTGTTCTTGACCGCGCGCACGAGCCGCAGCCGCGAGTGGCGGTCGCCCTCGAACTGGACGACGACGTCGACGAGGTGCTCGAGGACGCGCGGCCCGGCGATGGAGCCGTCCTTGGTGACGTGCCCGACCAGCAGCACCGCCATGCCGCGCGACTTGGCGGCCTGGATGAGGCTGGCCACGACCTCGCGCACCTGCGAGACGTTGCCGGGCTGGCCCTCGACGTCGGCGCTGGCGACGGTCTGAACGGAGTCGACGACGAGCAGCTGGGGGGCGCGGGCCTCGACGTGACCGAGGACCGTGCCGAGGTCGGTCTCGGAGGCGAGGTACAACGTGTCGGCCAGTGCCTCGATGCGCCCGGCGCGCGAACGGACCTGGGCCGCCGACTCCTCGCCGCTGATGTAGAGGACCTCGGCGCCGGTCCGCGCCGCACGGGCGGCGACGTCGAGCAGCAGCGTCGACTTGCCGACGCCGGGCTCGCCGGCGACGAGCACGACGGCCCCGGGCACGAGACCGCCGCCGAGCACCCGGTCGAACTCGGCGACACCGGTGGGACGCGCGGTGGCCTGCGTGACGTCGACGTCGCCGATGCGCGGCGCGGGGGCGACGACCGACGCGGCGGCGGTGCGCGCCGTGGTGGCGCCGACCTCGCCCACCGTGCCCCACGCCTGGCACTCGCCGCACCGCCCGACCCACTTGACGGTGGTCCAGCCGCACTCGGCGCAGCGGTAGCCGGGGGCGCGCCGCCCCGACGCGGACGATCTCGTCGCGGTCCTCGAAGACATGGCGACGACGGTAGGGCCCGCGGCCGACAACGCCCGGCAGCCCCGCCGACGGCGCCGGATCGGGGCCTCGCGCGTGCGTGCGAGACTGGAGGCATGGAGTCGGTCTTGCCCTACGTGCTCGCGATCGTGCCGACGGCCGGAATGGCCGCGCTGTTCTATTTCGTCATCAAGACCATTCTCGAGGGCGACCGGCGCGAGCGGCTGGCGCAGGCGAAATGGGAGGCCGAGCACGACCGCCGGGAACGGGAGCAAAAGGCGGCCCGAGGCGGCGGGGCCACGACGGACATTTCCGCCGAGGCCGGCGGCGCCGTGAACGGTTCACGCGGAACGGCTCATCCGGGTCACGACGGACCCGGACACTGAGACGCCTTTCCTGAGCGAATCCCGAGAACCGCCCGCAGGTCCGAATCGCATTCGGGCACACGTCCCCCGCACAGAACGACCCGGGCCCCGAAAAGGTCACGCGAGGACATTTTTTCGCCTTTGGGCAGCCCATTTCTCCGAGGAAAATGCATTTCAGGGGCAAGAGCGGTAAATTGATCCTGCCCATCCGATGGGCAGCGCATTTCCCCTCCATAACACCCCATCTGCAGACGGAGAAACATGGCTCAGCGTGTCGAAGTGAAACTCATCGACGACATCGACCAGGGTGACGCCGACGAGACCGTGACGTTCGCCCTCGACGGCGTGACGTACGAGATCGACATGTCCGACAAGAACGCCAAGAAGCTGCGCGACGACTTCGCCTCGTGGGTCGGCCACGCCCGCCGCAGCGGCGGCGCCCGGGCCACGACCAAGCGGCGCAGCAGCGGTGGCGCCGCCAAGCGCGGCGACCTCGCCGCCGTACGCGAGTGGGCCCGCGCCAACGGCCACCAGGTGTCCGACCGCGGCCGCATCTCGGCCGAGGTCCAGGACGCCTACGACAAGGCGCACTGACACAGCGGTCGCACCAGCAGGGCCCGGCACCCCGCGGTGCCGGGCCCTCGTGCGTCCCCGACGCGTCCCCCTCCCGACGCGTCAGACGCGGGTGATCGACGCGGCGAGGTCGCCGTCGGAGGCGACGCGGTCGACGACCTCCTCCATCCGCAGCTGCTCGAAGACGCCTCCCCCGGCTCCGGCCTCGACCTCCTCCCACGAGCGAGGGCAGGCCGCCGTGGGGGCCTCGCGTCCGCGCAGCGAGTACGGGCACACCGTCGTCTTGGCGGCGACGTTCTGGCTCCAGTCGAGGAAGACCTTGCCGGGGCGCAGCTCCTTGGCCATCTTCCACACGACGAGGTCGGGATGCTTCTTGCTCAGCTCCTGGGCCAGCTGCTGCACCGTGTCGCGGATCGCGTCGCTCGTGTGCTCGCCGGGCAGCACCGCGTAGAGCTGGAGGCCCTTGCTGCCGCTCGTCACGGGCACCGTGTCGAGGCCGATGGCGCCGAGCCGCTCGCGCACGAGCAGGGCGACATGGGCGCACTCGCGCAGCCCGGTGCCCGGGCCCGGGTCGAGGTCGATCACCAGGCGGTCGGGGTTGAGGGCGACGGCGTCGCGGCCCTCCCCCTCGTAGCGCCACTGGTGCACGTGCAGCTCGAGGGAGTTGAGGTTGGCGAAGAAGGTCAGCCCGGCGAGGTCGTCGATGAGCGGGAACACCGGGTCGCGTCCGGCGCGCCGGATCCACGACGGCGTACCCGCCGGGATGTTCTTCTCGAAGAACTGCATGTCGCCGACGCCGTGCGGGAAGCGGATCCGGGTGACGGCCCGGTCGCGCAGGTGCGGCAGGATCACCGCCCCGACGCGCGCGTAGTAGTCGAGCACCTGGGCCTTGGTCGTCCCGGTGGCCGGGTACATCACCTTCTCGAGGCTCGACAGGCGCATCCGGCGCCCGTCGACCTCCACGGTGACCTTCGGCGGCACGTAGGCCATCACTCCCCCTCGGCGTGGTCGTCGACGTCGCCCGGCGTGAGGTCGGCGCGCAGGCCCTTGAACGCCGGTTGGCGCAAGCGTCCCTGGCCGCTGAGCCCCAGCGACTGGACGTCGGCGACGAGCACCGGGTGCACCCACGTGGCACCGTCGGCGTCCTCGCGCGGCACGTCGGTGCCGAACGGCGACTCGCCCGACGCCAGCGGCGTCAGGTCGCGCAGCAGGGTCTGCCCGACGCGTCCGGCCAGGCCCGAGCCGACGCGTCCGAGGTAGCGCAGCCCACCGGGCCTCGGGACGCCGACGAGCACCGCACCGAGACGTCGCGCGCCGGCACCGCCGATCTCGGGACGCCAGCCGCCGATGACGACCGACACCGTGCCGCGGTGCGGCGACTTGAGCCAGTACGGCGAGCGGATGCCGGGCACGTACGGGGAGTCGACGCGCTTGGACACGATGCCCTCGAGCCCCTGCTCACGCGTCGCGGCGTGCAGGGCCGCCCCGTCGGTGAACGTCGGCGGCGTCTGCCAGCGCGGCGTCGACAGCTCGAGCCGCTCGAGCGTGGCCCGACGCTCGCTCCACCGTCGGCCGAGCAGGTCGACGCCGTAGAGGCGCAGCAGGTCGAAGGTCATGAGCGTCACCGGCGCCGCCTCGGCGAGCCGCGCGGCGCGTCGGGCGTCGGTCACGTGGAAGCGCTCGGCCATCGCGGCGAACGAGGGCACGCCGTCGCGCATCGAGACGATCTCGCCGTCGAGGAGCATGTCGGCGTACTCGGCGTGGAGCCCGTGCAGCTCGGGAAAGGCGACGGTGACGTCGCGTTCGGTGCGCGAGAAGAGGCGAACCTGGCCGTCGGAGACGTCGGCGAGGACGCGCATTCCGTCCCACTTCACCTCGTGCCGCCACTGCTCCCCGGCCGGAATGGCCGACGCGGGCGTCGCGAGCATGGGGCGCATGGGTGCATTCTTGTTCCCATGCGAGCCATCTGGAAGGGCGCCGTGTCGTTCGGACTGGTGAATGTGCCGGTCCGGCTCTTCTCGGCCACGGAGAACCACGACG
>JAEWFB010000518.1 GCA_023389095.1 Actinomycetes bacterium | reverse complement strand
ACGGTTCACGACGCTAGGGCACGTGGGCTCGCAGCGCGCGTCAGGACGCCTCGTGGTTGGCAGGGCCGGGAACGGGGCTGAAGGCGCGCTTGAGAGGAGCGGTGGCGTCGGCCGCCGCCTCGACCGGAATGGTCATACCCTTTTCGAGCGCTCGTTTCACGGCCAGGTAGTCACCACTCGCGTTGACGGCCTCGATCGCCACGAGCAGGCCGTCGCGATAGCTGAGCAGCGAGAACGACTCTGCCGCAACGTCACCGCGCACCACCGTGGTGTCGGCGCCCTGCGGTAGGCCCGCGATCTGCAACCGCAGGTCGGCCTGGTCGCTCCAGAACCACGGGACGTCGTCGTAGGGGTCGGGCCGCCCGGCGAGAGTCGTCGCCGCCGCCCGTGCCTGGTCGGTCGCGTGCGGCACGCTCTCGAGGCGCGTGGGCCCGGCGAGCCCGCGGGAGAAGGGGTTCGGACCGACGGTGCAGTCTCCCGCCGCGACGGTCAGCCCGTCGGACGCGCGGGCGAAGCGGTCGACGACGATGCCGCGCGGCTCGACGTCGAGGCCGAGGCGACGGGCGAGGTCGGTGCGCGGTTCGACGCCGGTGCCGACGACGACGAGGTCGGCCTCGAGCTCGGTGCCGTCGTCGAGGACCACCGCCTCGGCGCGGCCGGCCGTCCCGTGGATCCGGGTGGCGCGAGAGCCGAGGCGGATCCGCGTGCCGCGGCGGCCGTGGGCCGCGAGGTAGAACGCCGACAGCTCGGGGGTGGCGGCCCGGGACAGCAGGCGGTCCGCGACCTCGACGACCGTGACCTCGGCACCGAGGGCGCGGGCGCCGGCGGCCACCTCGAGGCCGATGAAGCCGCCACCGACGACGACGACCGACCGGGCCCCCCTGATCGCAGGGGCCAGCGCGTCGGCGTCGGCGAGCGTGCGCAAGGACAGGACGCGGTCGAGCTCGGCGCCCTCGACGGGAAGCGAGCGGTTGCTGGCCCCGGTGGTGAGCGCCAAGCGGTGCCAGGCGATCTCGCGCCCGTCGTCCGTCGTGGCCGTGCCTCCGGGCTCGCCCACACGGTGCCGCGTCAGGTCGACCACCCGCCGGCCGGTGAGCAGCTCGACGCCCTGGTCGGTGAACCATGCGGGGGGTCGGAAGACGAGGGTGCCGCGCGGGTGCTCGCCGCGGAGGTAGGACTTCGACAGCGGCGGCCGTTCGTAGGGCGGCTCGGGCTCGTCGCCGACGAGGACGACGGGGGAGCCGTCGCCGAGCTCGCGCAGCGCCGTGACGAGCGAGATGCCCGCCTGCCCGGCGCCGACGACGAGGATCGTGCGGTCGCCAGCCATGCCACCCACCCTAGGGTGAGGAGCATGACGTGGACGCCGAGCACCCCGGAGACCGTCTTCACCTACGGAGCCCCCGCCCTGAAGTTCGGGCCCGGCGCCGCCGACGAGATCGGGCACGACGTCGCCGCCCTCGGGGCCCGGCGCGTGCTCGTCGTCACCGATCCCGGCGTCCACGCCACCGGGGCCCCGGACCGGGTCGCCGAGGGGATCCGCGCGGCCGGCCTCGAGGCGGTCGTCCACGACTCGGCGCACGTCGAGCCCACGGACGCCGCGCTCGTGGCCGCGGCGGAGCGGGCCCGCGGCGACGGTCCCTTCGACGCGTACGTCGCGGTGGGCGGCGGCTCGGCCATCGACACCGCCAAGGCCGTCGACCTGCTGCTGACGGACGGCGGCGACCTCATGGACTACGTCAACGTGCCGGTCGGCTCCGGCCGGGCGCCGTCGCGGCCGCTCGCGCCGTTGGTGGCCGTCCCGACGACCACCGGCACGGGGGCCGAGAGCACGACCATCTGCGTCCTCGACGTGCTCTCGCTGCGCGTCAAGACCGGCATCAGCCACGTGCGGCTCCGGCCCGTGCTCGCCGTCGTCGACCCGCGCCTGACGATGACGCAGCCGGCCGGGGTCACCGCGAGCGCCGGCATGGACATCCTCTGCCACGCCCTCGAGAGCTGGACGGCACGGCCGTACACCTCCTTCGAGCACAAGACGCCGGGGGAGCGGGTGCCCTACTGCGGGGCCAACCCGATCTCCGACCTCTGGGCCCAGCGCGCGATGTCGTTGCTGGCCACGTCGTTCCGCCCCGCCGTGCACGACGGGGACGACGAGGCGGCGCGTGGCGAGATGGCCCTCGCCGCGACCTTCGCCGGCCTGGGCTTCGGCAACGCCGGGGTCCACGTGCCGCACGCCAACGCCTATCCCGTCGCCGGGCGCGTCCGTGACCACCACCCGGAGGGATACCCGAAGGACGAGCCCCTGGTGCCGCACGGCACCGCCGTCGCGCTGACCGCCCCAGAGGCCTTCCGCTGGACCTTCGAGGCTGACCCCGGCCGGCACCTCGAGGCGGCGCGCCTGCTCGAGCCCGGGGTCGACACCACGGCCGGCGACCCCGCCGACGTGCTCCCGGGCGTGCTGCGTCGGCTCATGCGCGACATCGGCCTGCCCGACGGCCTCGCCGGCGTCGGCTACGGCGAGGGCGACGTCGACGCGCTCGTCGAGGGGGCGATGAAGCAGCAGCGGCTGCTCGCCACGAGCCCGCGGCCGGTGACCGAGGACGACCTCGCCGGCATCATCGGCCGGTCGCTGCACCTGTCGGACGCGCCCTGAGGCAGCGCGACCCCTGACGGGGGAAAAGCGTCGACGCGGCGTCGGGGGACCGGCATAGGGTGCGGTACGTGACGACAGCGACCCCGGCGCCCGAGGCGCAGCACCCCAGCACCCCCACGCCCCTGCCGATGCCCGGTGGCGGCGACTGGCTCGAGTGGGTGGCGGCCCGGGGGGAGCACCAGCTGGCCCTCGTCCGCGAGCTCGTGGACGGACTCAAGGCCGACCCGCCGGGCGATGCGCTCGAGGTGCTGCGCGTCTGGAACGAGGCCCAGGTCGCCCTGTCCAACGCGGCCTCCGTCGGCTCCCTGTTCGCCGAGGTGCACCCCGACGCCTCGGTGCGCGAGCGTGCGGAGGGCGTCGCGCAGGAGGTGCAGAAGCTCGACACCGACCTCGGCCTCGACACCGACCTCTACGCCGTCCTCGCCGGCCTCGACGGCTCGGACCTCGACACCGACGCCGCCCGGGTGCTCGAGCGCACCCTGCGCGACTTCCGGCGCTCCGGCGTCGACCGTGACGAGGCGACCCGCGACCGCCTCCGCGCCCTGAGCGAGAAGGCCATCCTGCTGAGCCAGGAGTTCAGCAAGAACATCCGCGAGGACGTCCGCAGCATCACCGTGACCCCCGACCGGCTCGAGGGGATGCCCGCTGACTGGGTCGAGGCGCACCCGGTGGGCGCCGACGGTCTCGTCACCGTCACCACCGACTACCCCGACGTCGTCCCGTTCCGCACGTTCGCGCGCGACGCCGAGGCACGCCGCGCCATCACGTCGGAGTTCCTGACGATCGGCTGGCCAGCCAACGACCGCGTGCTGCAGGACCTGTTCGCGGTGCGCCGCGAGCACGCGTCGCTGCTCGGCTACGCCTCGTGGGCCGACTACGACGCCGAGATCAAGATGATCGCCAAGGGCTCGGCCATCGGTGAGTTCGTCGACCGCATCACCGAGCTGTCCACCGACAGCGCCGAGCGCGACAAGGGCGTGCTCCTCGAGCGGATGCGCCAGGACGTCCCCGGCGCCGGCGACATCGACGGCGCCGACGTGTTCTACTACGCCGAGCTCGTCCGCAAGGAGCAGCTGGCCGTGGACGCCCAGAAGGTGCGCACGTACTTCCCCTTCGAGCAGGTGCGCCAGGGGCTGCTCGACGTCACCGGCCGCCTCTTCGGGCTCGAGTGGACGCCGGTGGCCGCCGACGAGGCCGGCACCTGGCACC
>JAEWFB010000459.1 GCA_023389095.1 Actinomycetes bacterium | reverse complement strand
GTTGACGTCGCCGTCGGCTGCCCCGGCCTCGATCGGCACGCTCGACCAGAACCCGACGTTGACGTAGGGCTCGCCCCGACGCATCGGGTAGAGCGGCCAGGGTGGAGCGTCCCCACCGTGCGTCGCGCCCGTGTCGCGCAGCCGGATCGGGCAGAGCCAGATCGGCTCGATCGGCACCTCGCGCAGGAACCAGTCGACGAACTCGGCCGTGCGCTCGAGCGGGATCTCGACGTCCTGCACGACGCGCTCGCGGGCCGGCAGGCCGCGCAGCCGGTCGAGCCGGGCTATCGGGTGGTAGCGGTTCTCGAGGGCGACGATCTTCCAGTACACGTCGCTGCGCAGCAGGTGCCTGGGCCACAGCCGCCGCACGGCCGGGGCCTGCGCCCCGAAGGCCCGGCTGCACCAGAACCAGTCGGTGTCCCAGCGCCAGAGGTAGTCGTGGGCCGAGAGCGCGTCGGTGCGCTTGTGCTGGATCGAGCGGTAGAAGACGTGCTCGCCGGTGTAGTCGCTCGGGCGGGTGCCGTGCGGCAGGTCGTCGGACCAGCGCCCGAGCGTCAGGTACGCCTCGCGCGGGCCGAAGACGACGCCGTCCACGAAGTCGACCCGCTCGCCCGACCAGGTGCCGTCGGCCATGACGGCGCGGACCGCCTCGGCGAGGTCGGGGACGGCGTCGAACCGCACGTGCCGCAGCAGCACCCATGGGTGCGCCGGTTCGAGGTCGATGACGAGGTCGAGCACGTACCCGAGCGACCCGTAGGAGTTGGGGAAGGCGCGGAACAGCTCGGCGTGCTCGCCGTCGGGGATGGCGGTCACGACCTCGCCGGTCCCGGTGAGCACCCGCATCTCGCGGACCGACTCGTGCGGCAGGCCGTTGCGGAACGAGGCGGCCTCGATGCCCAGGCCCGTGACGGCGCCGCCGATGGTGATCGTCCGCAGCTGTGGCACGACGAGCGGCACGAAGCCGTGCGGCAGCAGCTCGTCGACGAGCTGCTCGTAGGTCGTGAGTCCGCCGACCCGCGCCGTGCCGGCCACCGGATCGACCTCGACGACGCCGGTGAGGCCCGACAGGTCGAGGCCGGGAGCGTCGGTCGGGGTGCGCACGCGGAAGAGGTTCGACGTGCGCTTGGCCAGGCGCACCCGCGCGCCGGGCGGGATGGCCGCGAAGGAGCGCCGGGCGGCCTCGACGGCACGCTCGTGGTCGCGCCTCCGCTCGCTCGTGCCGGGCGGACGCGTCAGTGGGGTGACCTGACCGGTTGCCACCCTCCTACTCAAGCACGGCCGCGCGCCGCACGGCATCCAGTCGGGCGGCTCCCAGCGAACTCACATGTTCGCTGGGGGCGGGGCCGAGGACCCTCGTCACTCGCGGGCCAGGAGCGCGACGCCGAGCCCGACCATCATCGTGCCGCCGGCCGCGCCCAGCCGGTCCAGCCGGGCCGGCTTGCGGGCGAACCAGTCGCGGGCCTTCGACGCGGCGAGCGCCCAGACGCTGTCCGAGCACACGGCCATGGCCCCGAAGACGACGCCGAGGACCGCCATCTGCACCCCGACGTGCCCCGCCGCGGAGTTAGTGAACTGGGGCAGGAAGGCGAGGAAGAACAGGATCGTCTTCGGGTTGGTGACCCCGACGACGAAGCCGATGCGCAGGGCGTGCCCCCGCTTGGCCGCGACCTGCGCCTCGAGGGCCTCGCGCGCCTCGGTGCGGTGGCGGATGGCCTGGATGCCGAGCCAGATGACATAGGCGGCACCGGCGACCTTGACGACGGTGTAGGCCGTGGTGCTCGCCGCCACGACGGCGCCGAGTCCGACCGCGACGAGGAGCACCTGCGTCGTGACGCCGAGCGCGTTGCCGACGACCGACAGCAGGGCCTCCCGCCGGCCGACGGTCAGGGCGCGGCCGATGGTGAACAGCAGGCTCGGGCCCGGCACCTGGATGAACAGGAGCGAGGCGACGAGGAAGGCGATCCACTGGCTCGAGCTGGGCACCGCCCCAGTGTGCTCCCGCACCTCCGATATCGGCATGCGTTTTCCGCGGGCCGGACACTAGCGTCGGGCGCCATGACCGACACCTCCGCTCCCGAGGCCACCGAGCCCGACCAGCCCGCCCGCACCGACCCGCCGCTCGCCGCCGACGAGGCGAGCACCCTCGTCGCCTTCCTCGACTACCACCGCGACACGCTGCGCTGGAAGACCGCCGGCCTCACCGCAGAGCAGCTCGCCACGCCGCACCCGCCGTCGACGCTGACCCTCGGTGGCCTGCTCAAGCACGTCGCGCTCAACGAGGCCAGCTGGTTCGGCCGGGTCCTGCACGGGCGGCCGATGGGCGAGCCGTGGGACTCCGCCGACTGGGACGCCGACCCCGACTGGGAGCTGACCTCGGCGACGGCCGACAGCCCGGAGGAGCTGCACCGGCTCATGGACGAGGCCGTCGCGACCGCCCGGGGTCACATCGACGAGGCGCTCGCCGCCGGGGGCCTGGACCAGCTGTCGGTCGTGTCGTCGCGCAAGGAGGGCCGCCAGTTCAGCCTCCGCTGGATCCTGCTGCACATGATCGAGGAGTATGCGCGGCACAACGGCCACGCCGACCTCATCCGCGAGTCGCTCGACGGCGCCACGGGGGAGTGAG
>JAEWFB010000371.1 GCA_023389095.1 Actinomycetes bacterium | reverse complement strand
TCGGCGTCGACCGGCACGACCCGCTGCACCGACAGCTGGCGAAGCCGGCGTTCGGCGTCCTCGTCGCCGGCAGGCACGAGGCCGACGACGACGAAGCCACTCCGGCGCAGGCTGCTGACGACGTCGAGGTCGAGGCCGCGCAGGTCCCACGACACGACGGCCACCGACCCGAGCCCCGCCTCGGCGACCGACAGCAGCTCGGCGACGTCGGCGCAGCGCCGCGCGATGGTGACCCCGGGCAGCGCCTCGAGGGCCTCGGCGACCGGCGACTCCCACCGAGGGCTGAGGCCGGTCAGGACCTCGGTCATGCGCCGGGGCCCGAGACGGCGCCGGCGACCGGCACGAGCGTCAGGTGGGCATCGCCGTCGACGGCCTGGACGAGCGACTGCACCGTGTCGTGCGGCACGAGCAGCTGGACCGAGGTGGTGGCGTCGGAGCCGAAGCCGCTCTGGCTCGTCAGCACGGCCGAGACCGCCGCAGACTCGATGAGACGCGTCGTGCGCGCGGCAGCGGCGTCGGAGGCCGTCGCCGTGCGCGGCGTGACGAAGACGTCGACGCGGGTGCCACGAGCCAGGCCCTGGGCCGAGGCGGAGTCGGCGCGGACCGTGACGCGCTGGACGCCGACCTGGTCGCCGCTGCCCACGGCCGAGGAGGGCACCAGCTCACCCGCGCGCACGTCGCGCAGCAGGTAGGACCCGACGGGGGCCGGGGCGTCGGCCCCGAGGTAGGTCGACGTACCGTCGCCGAGCTGGACGTCGGCGCGCACGAACGAGGAGGCCTCGACCCGGTCGCCGGCCACGAGGTCGGAGCCGGCGACCCAGACGGGGACCCGGTCGTCCGCACTGGCGACGGCCTTGGCCCCGAGCGTGGCCGCGACCACGACGAGCAGGATGCCGACGACGAGGCGGCTGTCGCGCCAGCCCGGTCGCTCGAGTCGTTTGGCGGTGGGACGCGCCAGCTCGGACATGGGACCCCCTGTGGTCACGTGCGGATGGACGATCCGGGACGCACCCGGCAGCGCACCATCTTGCACCAGGCCGGACGCCACTGCGCGTCGGCGTCGACACGTGTGGACGAACGGGCGCGACGGGACGCAGCGGGACCTACCATGTGGCAGTCGGACGCAGTCGCACCCGACGTCCGGCCGCTGCAGGGGAAGGCCGGGCGCGCGGTACGACCCGCCGGGGACGGGTACACGCACCACGGGTGCGGGCGCGTCCACGACGTCCGTCGACGGACCCACCGTCGACGCGACCCGACACCCACGACAGCACGACGCGGTTTCACCCGATCGCCCGACACGACTAGGAGCGGACGTGGCCCAGCGGTTCCTGCAGCTCGCCGAGGTCTCCGAGATCCTCAACATCTCCTCGGCCCAGGCCTACGCGCTCGTCCGCTCCGGCGAGCTGCCGGCCATCAAGATCGGTGGCCGCGGCCAGTGGCGCGTCGAGGCCACCGAGCTCGAGGCGTACATCCAGCGGATGTACGCCGAGACCCGCACCTTCGTCAAGGCCCACCCGTTCGGCGGGGCCGGCGAGGACGACTGAGCCGCCCCCCTCAGGCGAGGCGCCGGACCGTGCCGAGCGCGGCGAACGGCACGAGGACCGAGCCGGTGACGTTGTCGCGCCGGCGCGGCTCGTCGGGGGCGTGCTCGGCCAGCTCGAGGTGGTCGGCGCCGACGACGTCGATCGTGCCCGTGGCCTGACGGCCCTCGAGGTCCGCGAGCTCGACGGGCACGCGGTCGCGGCTCACGGCCCGGAGCGCGGCGCCGAGCCCGAACCGCTTCGCGACGACGGAGGGTGTGCGGGCACCTCGGCCCAGACCGGTGACGGCCCGGACGGCGGCCAGCGCCACGAGCACCTGCCGGTCGGCGGCCGGCTCGAGCAGCACCCAGTCAGGTCCGACGTCGGCCAGCCCACCCGTCAGCGCGCGGCCGGGTAGGCGCAGCGTCAGGGCACCAGCGCCGACGTGGGCGAGCAGGCGGGTGTGCAGGTCGAGCTGGGCCCGCTCGCGGCGCACCCGGTCGGCCACCTCGGCGACCCGGGCGCGCGCCTCGTCGGCCTCGGCCTGGGCCTCGAGGTCGTCGAAGAGCCGGTCCCATCGCATGAGGTCACTGTGACGCCTTCCGGACCGTGCCGCCAGCGTGACGTACGCACGATTCAGACATCAAGTGTTGCCAAACGCAGGCAAACTGCATTCAATGGGCTCATGGACAGGGGAAAGACAGGTTTCATGGCCGCACCCGTACGGTCTCGGCTGCCCGCGGCGCTGTGGGCCGCGGCGGGAGCGGTCACGGCCGGATGCACCGCACGACTGCTGCTGCGGGTGGCCACCGAGGGCTCGCACGCTCGGGGGGCGGCGCGCCCCGACGACCTCCTCCTCGTCGCGCTCGCCTGGCTGGGCGTCGCCCTCGCCCTCTGGCTGGCCGTCGGCTCGGGCCTGGCGCTGCTCGCCCTGGTGCCGGGTGCCGCGGGGCGCCTCGCCGCGGCCGTGGCCGACCGGGTCACTCCCCTGGCGGTGCGCCGGCTGCTGACCCTCCTGCTCGGGGCGTCGGTCGGGTCGCTCGCGCTCCCGCCGGCGCCCGTGTCCTCGGCGGGCAGCTCCCC
>JAEWFB010000258.1 GCA_023389095.1 Actinomycetes bacterium | reverse complement strand
GGGTGGGGGCCGTGCTCGAGCCCGGCGCGCCGCGTCCGCGGGTCGTCGTGTCGGAGACGATCGCCGGCCTCGTCGAGCTGGTCCGCGAGTCGCTCGGCCTCGCGGTCGTCGGCATCGACATCCCGATCGGGCTGCCCGACTCCAGCCTGCGGCAGGCGGATTCCCTGGCGCGTCAGGCGATTCGCGGCAAGGCGTCGTCGGTCTTCACGACCCTGACCCGGGCCGCCTACGCCGCGCCCACCCGAGCGGAGGCCGATGCCGTCAACCGCGGGCTCGTCGGCCAAGGCGTGGGCGCCCAGGCGTTCGCGCTCCGCGACAAGATCCTCGACGTCGACGCCTGGCTGCGCACCCGGCCGACCGTCCGCGTCCTCGAGGTGCACCCGGAGGTGTGCTTCGCGACGATGGCGGGCGCGCCGATCGTTCCCGGCAAGAAGACCGACGAGGGGCGCGACCTGCGCCTGGCCGCCCTGGCCGCCGCCGGCATCGCCCGCCCGTCGGTGCTCGCCGGCTCGGGCTACAGGGCCGACGACGTCGTCGACGCGTGCGCCGTGGCCTGGACCGCCGCGCGGTACGCGTCGGGGCTGGCGACCTCGCTGCCGGACCCGCCCGAGGTCTTCTCCGACGGCATCGAGGCCGCCATCTGGCGCTGAGGCCGGTCGGGACAGAATGCCGGCATGACCGGCTTCACCGTGGCGCGGGACGACCTGACCGACCCGGCCGTCGTCGCGCTCCTCGACGGGCACGTCGCCGAGCTGCGCAGCCTCTCCCCGCCGGAGAGCTCCCACGCCCTCGACCTCGAGGGCCTGCGCGCCCCCGGCGTCACCTTCTGGGCGGTCCGCGACGCCGACGGCACCGTCCTGGGCTGCGGCGCCCTCGCCCTGCTCGACGCGCGCCACGGCGAGGTGAAGTCGATGCGCACGACACCGCGGGCACAGCGTCGGGGCGTCGCCCGGGCGGTGCTCGAGATCGTGCTGGACGAGGCGCGGCGGCTCGGGCTCTCGCGCGTGAGCCTCGAGACCGGCTCGGCCGACTTCTTCGCCCCGGCGCGAGCGCTGTACGCGGCGCACGGTTTCACCGAGTGCGAGCCGTTCGGCGGCTACCGCCTCGACCCGCACAGCACCTTCATGACCCGCGAGCTCTGAGGCGACCCCGCGGTGAGCCGACCGGCAGCGGTCGACCCGCCCGACGCGTCCGGTGGTGGGTCGACGCGCCGGGTGGGCCGATCCGGGCGCCGGTGTCAGCCCGTGGTGACGGCGGCGCGCAGGGCGGAGGTCGTGGCGTCCCAGCCGGGCTGGGTCGGGTGGACGAACTCGGCGACGTCGCGGCCGGGCGAGCCGACGGGCACGAGCCACGCCTGCGACTGGTCGGCCACGATGCGCGGGTCGAGGCCGTGGACGCGGCCGCCCCACGCCCGCTTGACGGTGTCGACGAAGTGGTACCGGGCAGCACCCGGCCCACCCGTGAGCTCGGCGTTCAGCTCGGCGATGCCCTGCGCCTGGAGGGTGTCGCCGACCCGCTGCAGGTCGTTGAGGGCGGCCCCGGCGTCGTAGGTGGGGGCGACCTCGGGGATGCCGTAGCTCTCGCGGTTGATGAGGAAGGGGTAGCTGAGCAGGTACACCTGGGCACGGCCGCCGGAGCGCGCCTCGACCTGGCGCAGGGCATCCTTGGTCAGCTCGACCATGCTCGGCGCCTTGGCCCGGGCTGCGTCGAGGTCGGTCTTGCACCTGGTCGGCTCCCGGGCCACGAGGCAGTCGGTGACGATCGTGGAGAAGCCGATGTCGTTGCCGCCGATGGTGAGGAACACGTAGTCGGTGTCGGCGGTGACGGCGTCGATCTGCGGGTGCGTGAAAAGCTGGCACTGCACGGTGCCGGTGTAGGGGCTGCCGACGCCCGCACCGGCGACGAAGGTGTAGCGGTAGTCGAAGTCGGGCTGGGCGGGGACGCCGCAGAGGCGGGCGATCCGGGCGCGACGCATCCACTCGGCCTGCTGGTCGGGGTAGGTGGCCGGGTCGATCGTGTACGTGGCGCTCTGCGTCGACGGGTTGCCGAGGTCGCGCGGCTGCAGGATGTCGGCCACGACGCCTCCGCTGCACGCCACGTCGGTGTAGGTCGCGCCGAGCGTGGCCGCGACCTGCGAGCCGTAGTTGTCGGGCGAGCGGTAGCAGGTGCGCTCCTCGTAGGTGCCCGTGCCGTTGCCGGCCGAGTACGAGTCGCCGAGCTGGACGACGTGCGGGCGCGTGGTCGCAGCGGTCTTCGTCGTGCTGGTCGTCGTGCTCTTCGTCGTGCTGGTCATCGGGGCCGAGGTGGCCGCCGGGGCTGCGGTCAGGCCGGTGGCGGCGGCGAGGGCGATCGCCGCAGCGGCGACGCGCGCGGGCAAGGGCCTGCGGGTGGAGCGGTGCACGTGGACTCCTTCGTCCGGTGACGGTCTCCCGTGCACAACGACGCCGGCGCCGTCCGCGTCACGCCCCGGCGTCGTGCTCCGGGCGGGTCAACCCTGGGCGAGCTGCGCCACGTGGTCCCACTTCTCCCAGGTCTCGAGGCGCGAGGCATAGTCGGCCTTGGCGATCGACAGCGGGGCGGCGCCGAAGAACACCCGCAGCGGCGGCTCCTCGGCATCGACGACCTCCAGGATCGCCTTCGCCGACGCGGTCGGGTCGCCGGGGCCGGACGTGTTGCGTGCGGCGCGGGCCTTGTTCGTCTCCTCGCGGAAGGCGTCGTAGGCGGGCAGCGGCTCGGAGTGCCGGGCCGAGGCCCCGGCCCAGTCGGTGGCGAACCCGCCCGGCTCGACGAGCGTCACGTGGATGCCGAAACCGGCCACCTCCTGGGCCAGCGACTGGCTGAAGCCCTCGAGGGCCCACTTCGACGCGTGGTACATCCCGACGAGCGGGAACGCCGAGATGCCGCCGATCGAGCTGACCTGGACGATGTGGCCCGAGCGCTGCTCGCGCAGGTACGGCAGGGCGGCCTGGGTCACCCAGAGCGCGCCGAAGAGGTTGGTCTCCATCTGGTCGCGGGCGTCCTTCTCGCTCAGCTCCTCGACGAAACCGAAGTGGCCGTAGCCCGCGTTGTTGACGACGACGTCGAGGCGGCCGAACCGCTCGTGCGCCTGCGCGACCGCGGCGAAGGCGGCGTCACGGTCGGTGACGTCGAGGGCGATGGGCAGGACGCGGTCGCCGTGGGCGGCGACGAGGGCGTCGAGGGTCGAGGTGTCGCGGGCGGTGGCGGCGACGCTGTCACCGCGCTCCAAGGCAGCGAGGGCCCACTCGCGCCCGAACCCGCGTGACGTACCGGTGATGAACCATGTCTTCGTCATGTCCACGACGCTAGGCATTCGAGTGCGCTCGAACGCAAACCCCGTGCGCCGGACGCGTCACAGCCGTGAGACGCGTCAGAGCCGTGAGACGCGTCAGAGCCGTGAGACGCGTCAGGCGCGGGCGTGCGCGGCGAGCCAGTCGAGCGCGTCCTGCGCCCGCGAGAGCACCGAGATGTGCCCGCCGCCCTCCTCGACCCACAGCTCGGCGCCGGGGACCCGGGCGGCCAGCCACCGGCCGTGCGACGCCGGGACCATGCCGTCGGCGTCGCCGTGCACGACGAGCGTCGGTGCCGTGACGTCGGCGGGGTCGAAGCCCCACTCGCGTACGTACGCGAGGTCGTCGTCGACGACGGGCCCGGCGCCGGCGGCCATCGCCGGGCCGACGACCGACCCGAGCCAGCGCCACGGACCGGCGAACATCGCCTCGTCGACGGGCAGGAAGCCGATCTCCTCGGCCGACTGCTCGGGGCCGTCGGCGACGGCGGCCTCGTGCCGCTCCTTCGCATCCCGGCCGGCCACGGCCGCGCGCAGCGACGCGTCGCCGGCCGGGGCCAGCCCGGCGAACCAGTCGACGCCGTCGGCGGTCACGGGGCCGTACGGCGCGACCGGCGACATCGCGACGA
>JAEWFB010000181.1 GCA_023389095.1 Actinomycetes bacterium | reverse complement strand
GGGTGGGGGTCGGCGCCGCGTCCCGGGTTGGTGCGTCGGCGCGCGCGGGCGCGCCGGCGGCGTCGTTCAGTGGCGGTCCTGCTTCTCCTGGCATGACATGCACAGGGTCGCACGCGGACGGGCCTGGAGTCGAAGCTTGCCGATCGGGTTGCCGCAGTTCTCGCACACGCCGTACGTGCCGGCCTCGAGCTGCTCGAGCGCGTGCTCGGCCTGGACGAGCCCGGCGCGGGCGTTCGCCGCCACCGACATCTCGTGCTCACGCTCGGCCGTCTTCGCGCCCGCGTCGGCCTGGTCGTCGCCGGCGCCGTCACCGGACGAGCGCAGGAAACTGTCGAGCTCGTCCTCGGCGATCTTGAGCTCGGCGCGGTGCTGGTCGATCTCCTCGAGCAGGACGCCGCGGACCTCCGCGATCTCCTCCTCGCTCCAGGGGCTCTCGTCGTCCTTGACGCGCAGCGTCTCGGCGATCTTCTTCGCGCTCGTGCGCGAGGTGCCGGTCCTGGCCCGGGTGCTGGCGCTCGTTGCGCTCCGGGTACCGGTGGTGGGGCTGGTCGTCGTCACTGCTGCCTTCTCGGGTCGTGCGGCCGCCGCCTTCGCGGCGGTCGGCCGGGTGGTCCTCGTGCGCCGGGGCGCCGTGGTGGTCGCGGACGCCTTCGTCGCCGTCGTGCTCGTCTTCGTCGTCGCGGTCTTCACCGCAGCCTTGCTCACCGTGGCCTTGTTGACCGCAGTCTTCTTCACCGCGGTCTTCTTCACGGGGGTTTTCGCGGATGTGGCCGGGCTCGTCGCCGTCTTCTTCGTCGCCGCCTTCTTCGTCGCCGTCTTCTTCGTCGCGGCCTTTGTCGGGGCGGCCTTTGTCGCGGCCGCCTTTGACCCGGTGGCCTTTGTCGTGGCCGTCTTCTTCGTCGCGGTCTTCGTCGCGGCCTTTGTCGTGGCCTTTGAGGTGGTGCGCTTTGTCGCGGCCGCCTTTGTCGCCGCGGCCTTCGTCGACGATGCCTTCGTGGTCGTCGCCTTCGTGGTCCTCGCCTTGGCGGCGGTCCCCGTCGCGGTCTTCGGAGCGGCCTTCTTCGCAGCGGACTTCGTCGGTGACGTCTTCTTCGTCGATGACTTCGTGGTCGGCGTCTTCGGTGCCGTCGTCGACGCGGCCTTCGACGCGGTCTTCGAGGCCGGTCCCTTCGTCTCGGTCCCCGTGGAGGTCGCCTTCGTCGCGGCGGCCCTGGCCGTGCGGCCCACCGCCGTCACCGCTCGCTTCGCCGCGGTCGTCACCGCCGCCGTCCTCTTCGCCGCCATGGCGTCACCTCCGTCGCTCGTGCCGTCGACGCTGCAAGTGCGGCTGACAATAGGCCCCGCGCGGGTCCGGCACAAACACGAAACGCGCACGGGCGCCAACAGTCACCCAGCACATACAACGCGGGCCGCCCGGGATGGTTCCCGGGCGACCCGCGTGCGTCTGTCTGCGTGACTCGAGGCGCCGTGTGGAGGCGCGAGTGAGGGTGCGCCTCAGCCCTGGTTGTCACCGGCGCCGGCGTGGGCCGGCTCCTGGACGTTGGTGTCGAGGTCCTGCAGCTGGCCCTCGATGTAGGACTTGAGGTTGTTGCGGTAGTTCTTCTCGAAGCCGCGCAGCTCGCTGATCTTGCGGTCGAGCAGCGACTTCTGCTTGTCGAGCTCCTCGAGCAGCTGGGCCTTGCGCTGCTGCGCCTCGGCGACCATGCCGGTCGAGCGCTCGCGCGCCTCCGTCAGCATCTCGTCACGCTTGGTCGCGGCGTCGGCGAGCATCCGGTCGCGCTGCGAGGTGGCCTCGGCGATCATCTGGTCGCGCTGGGCGGTCGCGGCGGTCGCGATCTGCTCGGCCTGACGGGTCGCCTCCTCGTGGCGGGCCTGGCCGGCGTTGACGAGCTCGTCGTGCTTGGACTGGCCGGTGTTGATGAGGTCGCGGTGGCGGTTCTCGGCCTCCGAGATCAGCTCGTTGCGACGCGTCTCGCCGGCGGCGACGTGCTCGTCGTGCAGGCGCTGCGCGAGCGCGATGACACCGGCGGCGTCGGTGCTGCCCGCCGGCGCCGCTGCGGCGGCGGCCGCGGCGGGCTGGATGCGAGCAGCGGCCTCGGCGTCGGCGTTGGCGCGTGCGGCGCGCTCCTCGGCGGCCCGGGCGTTCTCCTGCGACTTGGTGAGGCGTGCCTCGACCTCGCGGGCGCTGTCCTGGGACTTGGCCAGGCGCGACTCGGCGTCGGCGACCTTGGTGTTGAGGTCGTTCAGCTTGGCCTGGGCGTCGTTGAGGGCCTTGGAGTCGACCGCGGACTTCGCGGCGGTCTCGGCCCGCTCGGCCTCGGCCCGGGCCCGCTCGATGCGTTCCTTGGCGGCGCGCTCGGCGTTGTCGGCCTCGGCCTTGGCCTTGGCCGCCCGGTCCTGGGCAGCCTTGAACGCGCGCTCGGCGTCCTGGATCTTGGCCGTCAGCCCGCCGAGCTTCGCGTCGTCGCCCGGGCGACCCACGGCCGGCATCGCGGCCGTGGCACCGTCGGCGCGCACCGCCGACTGGTTCTTCGACGCGCGGCAGTCGTTGAGCTGCTTTAGGTAGTCGTCGCGCTGCTCGATGAGCGATCGCATCTCCGCGACGATCTCGTCGAGGAAGTCGTCGACGTCCCGCTCCTCGTAGCCCCGGCGGAACTGCGTGGTCTGGAAGTGCTTGTTGAGCACCTGTTCCGGCGTAAGCGCCATGTCTCACCTCGATGCAGACGTAGTGGTTCGGGTCCAAGGTATCTAACGTTCCGGTCACGAACCAAAGCCGTGCCCGGCGCGGTGCGTGTCGAATCCCACGGTCGCCGCCCGCGGCGGGCTCCGTGGATCGCCTCCCCGGCCCCGACTCGCGCCCGGAAACCCGCCGTCAGAAGAAGCTGGGGACGTTGAGCGCGAGCGACGTGAGGAGCATGAGGACGAGGAAGCTGAGGTCGAGCCGCACCCCACCGAGGTTCGGTGACGGGATGACCTTGCGCAGCGCCTTGAGCGGCGGGTCGGTCACCGTGTACACCGCCTCGGCGAGCACGAGCACGATGCCCGCGGGACGCCAGGACCGCGCGAGCATCTGCACCCAGTCGAGGACGAAGCGGCCGATCAGGGCGATGAAGAAGGTGAAGACGACCACACCGTAGATCGTCCAGAACGCGTCCATGAGGTCAGTGTCGCCGATCGCGCTGCATCCCGAGCAATCGGGGTGCTGTGCAGTCGCTGTGCGTGTGGCTCGGCCGGGTCAGCTCTGGTTGAAGAAGCCGCGGGTCGACGGCGACGGGGCCTCGGGCTCGTCGGCGGCGATCTCGACGTGCGCCGGCGACAGGAGGAACACCTTGGAGGTGACCCGCTCGATCGTGCCGTGCAGGCCGAAGACGAGACCGGCGGCGAAGTCGACGAGGCGCTTGGCGTCGGCGTCGTCCATGTCGGACAGGTTCATGATGACCGGGACCTGGTCGCGGAACCACTCGCCGATGTTCTTCGCCTCGTTGTACGTGCGCGGGTGGATCGTCGTGATCCGGTTGAGGCCACCGACCTCGGGCTCGCGCACGACCGCGGCGACGGGACGGCGCGTCGGCAGCTGCGTGACGGCCGCGGTGTGCTCCGGCTCGTCGTCGTAGCGGTCGGGCTCGTCGTACGCCTCGTAGTCGTCGTACCTCTCGTGACGCTGGTCCTCCTCGCTCAGTCCGAGGTACACCATCGTCTTGCGCAGTGCCCCTGCCATGGCCGGCTCCCAACGTTCGGATCGTGCTGAA
>JAEWFB010000081.1 GCA_023389095.1 Actinomycetes bacterium | reverse complement strand
ACCCAGGTCGTCGTCGGCATCGGCGGCAGCGCGTGCACCGACGGCGGCGCGGGCCTGCTCCGCGCGCTCGGCCTCCGGACGCTCGGCACCGACGGGCGTCCCGTCGCCGAGGGCGGAGCCGCTCTCGCCGACGTCCACCGCGTCGTCACCGGCGGCCTCGACCCGCACCTCGGCGAGGTCGACCTCGTCGTCGCGTGCGACGTCGACAACCCGCTCACGGGGCCCTCCGGCGCGGCCCACGTCTACGGTCCCCAGAAGGGCGCCTCGCCCGACGACGTGGCCCGCCTCGACGACGCCCTCGCACACTGGGCCGACCTCGTCGCGGACGTCACCGGCGTCGACCGGCGCGAGGTGCCGGGGGCGGGCGCAGCCGGCGGGGTCGGGTTCGGGCTGCTCGCGCTCGCCGGCGCCCGCACGCGTCCCGGTGCAGACCTCGTCTTCGAGCTGACCGGGCTGGCCGCCGCCGTGGCCGGCGCCGACCTCGTCGTCACCGGCGAGGGATCGCTCGACGCGCAGTCGCTGCGCGGGAAGGCGCCCACCGCGGTCGCCCGCCTGGCCCGGTCGCACGGGGTCCCGGTCGTCGCGGTCGCCGGACGGTGCCTGGTCAGCCCTTCCGAGGCGGAGGAGGCCGGCTTCGCCGACGTGCTGACCACGACGGCCGAGGCCGGCTCGGTCGAGGCCTCGCTCGCCGACCCCGGCCCCGCCCTCGAACGCATCGGGCGGCGGCTCGGCCTCCGGCTCGCCGAGCGTCTGGCAGCGTCGGGGACGAAGGGAGTCGGGCGATGAGGCTCGCACGCGTCGGCCCCGCAGGTCACGAGCGTCCGGTCGTCGAGGCGGCCGACGGGTCGCTGTTCGACCTGTCGCCCGTGACCCGCGACATCGACGCCGCATTCCTCGGGCTGCTCACGGCCACCGGCGGGTCCGTCGTGTGCGACGCCCTCCGGTCCGGCCGCCTCTCCCCCGTCTCGGACGGCGCGGTCGCGCGATTCGGGCCCCCTGTCACCCGCCCCGGGAAGGTGGTCGGCATCGGCCTCAACTACCGGTGCCACGCGGCCGCGATCGGGGCTCCCGAGCCAGCCGAGCCCGTCGTGTTCCTCAAGGCCCCGACGTCGGTCTGCGGGCCCGGCGACACCGTGCGCCTCATCGACGGGTCCACGACGACCGACCACGAGGTCGAGCTCGCCGTCGTCGTCGGGCGCGTCCTGCGGCGTGCCTCGCCCGGTGAGGCGCTCGACGCCGTCGCCGGATACGCCCTCGCCGACGACCTGACCGACCGCACCCTCCAGCTCGGCGGGGCGGCGACCTGGACGCCCGGCAAGTGCGCCGACACCTATTGCCCACTCGGGCCCTGGCTCGTCCTGCCCGACGCGATGCCCGCCCCCGACGGCACCGGCGTCCGGCTCACCCTCGCCGTCAACGGCCGCCGACGCCAGGACGGCTGGACCGACGACATGGTGCACGACGTCGCAGCGTGCCTCGCCCACGTCAGCAGCCTCATGACCCTCGAGCCCGGCGACGTCGTCATCACCGGCACCCCCGCCGGCGTCGCGATGGCGGCGACCGAGCCACGCCCGTACCTGCGCGACGGCGACGTCGTCGAGGCCGACGGCGGCGCGCTGGGGCGACAACGCTCCCCGATCGCCGCCGCACGGCATACGGTCGGACACGAGACCACGACGAAGGAGTCGGCCGCATGGCTCTCGACACGCTGATCCGCGCCGCCCGCGCCGTCGTCGACGGTGCCGAGACGGCAGCGCTCGTCGGCCTGCGCGACGGTCGCGTCGCGCTCGTGCTCACGGGCACCACCCTCGACGTCGCGGCCGCCGGCGCGGCCGAGCGCGACCTCGACGCGGCGTCGGTCGTCGACCTCGCCGCCGACGAGGTGCTCCTGCCCGGGCTCGTCGACACGCACGTCCACGTCAACGAGCCGGGCCGCACCGAGTGGGAGGGCTTCGCGAGCGCGACCCGCGCCGCGGCCCGCGGCGGCGTCACCACGATCGTCGACATGCCGCTGAACTCCGTGCCGCCGACGACGACGGTCCACGCCCTGCGCACCAAGCAGGAGGTCGCCCACGACCAGGCCTGGGTCGACGTCGGCTTCTGGGGTGGCGCCGTGCCCGACAACCTCGCCGACCTCGAACCACTCCATGCCGCAGGCGTGTTCGGCTTCAAGTGCTTCCTGCTGCACTCGGGCGTCGACGAGTTCCCGGCTCTCGAGCCCGACGCCTTCGCGGCGGCCATGACCGAGACCGCACGCATCGGCGCGCTCATGATCGTGCACGCCGAGGACGCCCACACCATCGACCACGCGCCGCCGTCCGACGGCCGGGCCTACTCCGGGTTCCTGCACTCGCGGCCGCGCGAGGCGGAGAACCTCGCCATCGCCCAGGTCGTCGAGCAGGCGCGGCGCACCGGCGGGCGCGCCCACGTGCTCCACCTGTCGAGCTCCGACGCGCTTCCCGCCATCCACGCGGCCCGTGCCGACGGCGTCCGCGTCGGCGTCGAGACCTGCCCGCACTACCTCACCTTCACGGCCGAGGACGTGCCCGACGGCGCCACCGAGTTCAAGTGCTGCCCCCCGATCCGCGAGTCGGCCAACCGCGAGCGGTTGTGGCAAGGACTCGTCGAGGGCGACATCGACCTCGTCGTCACCGACCACTCACCGTGCACGGTCGACCTCAAGGCCCTCGACAGCGGCGACTTCGGCAAGGCCTGGGGAGGCATCGCCGGGCTCCAGCTCGGCCTGGCGGCGACGTGGACCGGCGCGCGCGAGCGCGGACTCGGCCTGCCCGACGTCGTCCGCTGGATGGCCGAGGCGCCCGCCCGGCAGGTCGGGCTCGAGCGCAAGGGACGCCTCGCCGTCGGCGCCGATGCCGATCTCGCCGTCTTCGCCCCCGACGAGGCGTTCGTCGTCGACCCCGGCGCGCTCGAGCACCGCAACCCCCTGTCGGCGTATGCCGGCCGCAGCCTGACCGGCGTCGTGCGCCGCACGTGGCTCGCCGGCACCCCCGTCGACCTCGATGCCGACCCGCGCGGCCGGCTCATCAGCAGAGGAGAGGCATGAGCACCCCCCGCTACTACGCGCCGAAGGGCGGCCTGCCCGCCCAGACGGAGCTGACCACCGACCGGGCCGTCTTCACCGAGGCGTACGCGGTGCTGCCGCGCGGCACGATGCGCGACATCGTCACGAGCGCCCTGCCCTTCTGGGAACGCACGCGCACGTGGATCGTCGCGCGTCCGCTGTCGGGGTTCGCCGAGACCTTCTCGCAGTACATCGTCGAGGTCTCGCCCGGCGGTGGCAGCGACAAGCCCGAGCTCGACCCGGGCGCCGAGGGCGTGCTCTTCGTCGTCAGGGGGTCGCTGCGGCTGCGCGTCGACCTCGACGAGCACGTCATGGAGCCGGGCGGCTACGCGTACCTGCCGGCCGGTGTGCGGTGGGGCCTGCACGTCGCGGACGACGCCGGCGAGCCGGCCACCTTCCACTGGATCCGCAAGGCGTACGAGCCCGTCGAGGGCATCATCGCGCCCTGGCCGTTCGTGACGCACGAGCGCGACGTCGACGCGGTCCCCATGCCCGACACGAACGGCACGTGGACCACGAAGCGCTTCGTCGACCCGCTCGACGTGCGCCACGACATGCACGTGACGATCGTGACCTTCGAGCCCGGCGCGGTCATCCCCTTCCCCGAGACGCACGTCATGGAGCACGGCCTCTA
>JAEWFB010000054.1 GCA_023389095.1 Actinomycetes bacterium | reverse complement strand
CGCCGATGCCGTCCGGCTCGACCCGCGCCTCTACGCGCGGATCCGGGCGGTCCACGACGACGCCGACGCGATGGCGGCCCTCGACGCCGAGTCGCGCCGTCTCGTCGAGCGGCACCTGACCGAGATGACCGTCGCCGGAGCCGGCCTCGACGACGACGCCAAGCAACGGCTGCGCGAGCTGAACGGGCGGCTCGCCACCCTGGGCGCGCGGTTCGAGAAGCAGCTGCTCGCCGACTCCAACGACCTCGCCGTCCTCGTCGAGGACGTCGCCGAGCTCGACGGGCTCACCGCCGGCGAGCTCTCCGCCGCGGCCGCGGCGGCGCGCGAGCACGGACACGACGGCGCGTGGCTCGTGACCCTCGTCCTGCCGACGAGCCATCCGTACCTCGCCTCGTTGACCGACCGGGGCCTGCGCCGTCGGATCCAGGAGGCGCAGGTGAGCCGCGGCAACCGGGGCAACGCCGACGACACCTCGGCGCTCGTGCTCGAGATCGTCCGGCTGCGCGCGCAGCGGGCGCGCCTGCTCGGCTACGACACCCACGCCGGCGCCGCCCTGGCCGACTCGACGGCCCGGTCGCCCGAGCGGGTCATGGAGCTGCTCGGCCGTCTGGCGCCGGCCGCCGCACGCAACATCGAGGCCGAGCAGGCCCTCCTCGAGGCCGAGGCCGGGCACCCGATCGACGCCCACGACTGGGCGTACTGGTCCGAGCAGGTGCGGGCCCGTCGCCACGACGTCGACCTCGCCGCGATGCGTCCCTACTTCGAGGCCGAGCGCGTGCTCCGCGACGGCATCTTCCGGGCCGCCGAGCGACTCTACGGGCTCACCTTCCACGAGCGTCACGACCTCGTGGGCTACGACCCCGACGTCCGTGTCTTCGAGGTGCACGACGCCGACGGCGCGCCCTTCGGCCTCTACCTGCTCGACCTCCACACGCGCGACACGAAGAAGGGCGGGGCGTGGATGAACAGCCTCGTGCACCAGAGCGACCTGCTCGACCAGCCCCACGCCGTCGTCGTCAACAACCTCAACGTGCCCAAGCCGGGCGCGGGCGAGCCGACCCTGCTGACCTACGACGAGACCCGCACCTTCTTCCACGAGTTCGGGCACGCGATCCACGGGTTGCTCGCCCGGGTCACGTACCCGCACTTCGCCGGCACCCGCGTCTTCCGCGACTTCGTCGAGTACCCGAGCCAGGTCAACGAGATGTGGATGCTCTGGCCGGAGGTTCTCGCGGGCTACGCCGTGCACCACGAGACCGGCGAGCCGCTGCCGCAGGAGCTCGTCGACCGGCTCGTCGCCGCGCAGTCCTGGGGCGAGGGGTTCGCGACGGGCGAGTACCTCGCCGCCGCGCTGCTCGACCAGGCCTGGCACGCGCTGACGGTCGAGGAGGCGGAGGCGGTCACCGACGTCGAGGCGTTCGAGGCGCGGGCGTTGGCGAAGGTCGGCCTCGCCAACCCGCTCGTGCCGCCGCGCTACCGGTCGACGTACTTCGCCCACACGTTCTCCTACTCCTACGACGCCCAGTACTACGCCTACATCTGGAGCGAGGTGCTCGATGCCGACACCGTCGCGTGGTTCCGCGAGAACGGTGGCCTGACGCGGGAGAACGGCGAACGGTACCGGCGCCACGTCGTGGGGATCGGAGGCTCGGCCGACCCGCTGGCCTCCTACCGGGAGTTCCGCGGCGCCGATGCCGACATCCGCCACCTGATCGAGCGCCGCGGCCTGGACTGAGAGTGCTGGCAGACTCGGGATCGTGAGCCACGTCAACGTCGTGCCGCTCTCGCGGCGCATGCAGCCCCGCGATCCGCACGAGGAGCACCGCGTCGCGACGCCGCTCGAGCTGTTCTTCGACCTCGTCTTCGTCGTCGCCATCGCGAGTGCCGCGGCCCAGTGGCACCACGGCCTCGCGGAGGGGCACCTCGGCGACCTCGTCAACTTCGTCATGGTCTTCTTCGCCATCTGGTGGGCGTGGATGAACTACACGTGGTTCGCGTCGTCCTACGACTGCGACGACGTGCCCTACCGGCTGCTGACCTTCGCCATCATGGCCGGCTCACTGATGCTCGCCGCCGGCATCCCCGAGCTCTTCGTCACCGAGCAGTCGGGGCTCGTCGTCGGCGGCTACGCCCTGATGCGTTTCGCCATGGTCGCGATGTGGCTGCGCGCCGCCGGGAGCCACCCGGAGGGGCGGCGCACCGCCCTGACCTACGCCGTGGGCATCAGCATCGTGCAGGTCCTGTGGATCGCCCGGCTGCTGCTCGAGGACCGCACGGTCCTGATGGTGTCGTTCTTCGCCCTCGTCGTCCTCGAGCTGCTCGTGCCCGTCGTCGCCGAGCGGAGTGGCGTCACGCCGTTCCACCCGCACCACATCGCCGAGCGCTACGCCCTGCTGACGCTCATCGTGCTCGGCGAGGTCGTCCTCGCGTCGGTGCAGGCCGTCCAGGGAGCGCTGGCGACCGGTGCGGCCGCAGGCCTGCGGGCCCTCGTCGTCGGCGGGCTGCTCATCGTCTTCTCGATGTGGTGGCTCTACTTCAAGCGCGAGCACTCCGGCCTGTTCGAGGGGTCCATCGCCAGCGTCTTCCTCACCGGCTACGGGCACTACCTCGTGTTCGCGTCCGTGGCGGCGACCGGCGCGGGGCTCGCTGCCGCGGTGGACGTCGTGCAGGGTGAGGCGCACGCCTCCGCCCGCCTCGTCGGCCTCGCCCTCACCGGCGCGGTCGCCGTGTACGTGTGGTGCCTGACGGTCATGCACTCGATGGCCGGGGCGCCGCCCGCCGAGCGACGCGTCGGAGTGGCCGTCGGGCTGGTCGTGCTCGCGGTCGCGGCGGTGGCGCCGCCGGTCGGCGTCACGGTGCTCGTCACCGGGCTCGTGCTCGCGGCTGCCGTGGCCCACCACGTCTGGACCAATCGAGAGAACAGCTCGTCCCCTCCGGCGTGAGGTGACCCTCACGGGCAGGAGGACGAGCTGTTCTCTCGATCGGAACTCGTGGGGTGACGGCCACGCAGCCGGGGACGAGCTGCTCTTTCGATTGAAGGGAGGTGGCTCAGGCGACGTGACGCAGCAGGCCGGTGTCGACGTCGTAGACGAACCCCGCGACCTGCGTGCCCGCGGCGATGAGGGGGTGCGACCGCACCCGGGCGAGGTCCTCGCGCAGCGCGCGCTCCTGGTCGGTGATCGCGTGGAAGGTCATCCACGACGCGTCCTCGCCGGCGCTCGCGCCGACCCGCTCGCGCAGCTCGGCCTCGGAGTTCGAGGCCATGGCGCACCGCGTGTGCGGCACCACGAGGATGCGTTCGACGCCGAGCAGGTGGGTGGCGAGCACGAGGGCCTCGAGCGCCTCGGAGTCGACGCGGCCGCCGGGGTTGCGGAAGATCTTGGCGTCGCCGGGCTTGAGGCCGACGAGACCCAGCGGGTCGATGCGCGAGTCCATGCAGGTGACGATGGCGACGCCCGCGCGGGCGATGCCGTCGAAGCCGGCCATGTCGAAGTTGGCGGCGTAGTCGCGGTTGGCCGCGACCAGGTCATCGAAACCGGCTGGGGCGGAAGCGTTCTCGGTCACTGCAGTTGTCTCCTCGTTCACTCGAGGCCGGGGCGCTTGGCGATGGTGAAGGCCACCGGCTTGCTCACCTCGGCGAAGAAGTCGTTGCCCTTGTCGTCGACGACGATGAAGGCGGGGAAGTCCTCGACGTCGATCTTCCACACCGCCTCCATGCCCAGCTCCTCGTACTCCAGGACCTCGACGTGCTTGATGCAGTCCTGGGCCAGGCGCGCCGCGGGGCCGCCGATGGAGCCGAGGTAGAACCCGCCGTGCGCCGCGCAGGCGTCGGTGACCTGCTTGCTGCGGTTGCCCTTGGCGAGCATGACCTTGCTGCCGCCGGCCGCCTGGAACTGGTCGACGTAGCTGTCCATGCGCCCCGCGGTGGTGGGCCCGAACGAGCCGGACGGCATCCCCTCGGGCGTCTTGGCCGGGCCGGCGTAGTACACCGGGTGGTCCTTGAGGTACTGCGGCATGTCCTCGCCGGCGTCGAGGCGTTCCTTGATCTTGGCGTGCGCGATGTCGCGGGCGACGACCAGCGGGCCGGTGAGGGAGAGCCGGGTCTTGACCGGGTGCCGGCTCAGCTCGGCGAGGATGTCGTCCATCGGCTGGTTGAGGTCGACCTTGATGACGACGTTGCGGCTCGTCGAGCTGACGCCGATGGCATCCTCCTCGTGCTCGCCGAGGTCGCCGAGGTCGACGGAACCGGCGTCGGGCAGGAAGCGGGCCGGGTCGGTCTCGAGCTGCTCGATGAAGACGCCCTCGGGGGTGATCTTGCCGAGCGCCTGGCGGTCGGCCGAGCACGACACGGCGATGGCCACCGGCAGCGACGCGCCGTGGCGGGGCAGGCGCACGACGCGGACGTCGTGGCAGAAGTACTTGCCCCCGAACTGCGCACCGATGCCGAACTGGCGGGTCAGCTCGAGCACCTTCTCCTCGAGCTCGGTGTCGCGGAACGCGTGCGCCGTCATCGACCCCGCCTTGGGCAGCGTGTCGAGGTACTTCGCCGACGCGTACTTCGCCGTCTTCAGGGCGAACTCGGCGCTCGTGCCGCCGATGACGATCGCCAGGTGGTACGGCGGGCACGCCGCGGTGCCGAGGGAGCGCAGCTTCTCGTCGAGGAAGCGCATCATGGCCTCCTCGTTGAGGATGGCCTTGGTCTCCTGGTAGAGGAAGCTCTTGTTGGCCGAGCCGCCACCCTTGGCCATGAAGAGGAACTTGTACGACGTCTCGTGGCCGGGCAGCGTGTCGGCGTACAGCTCGATCTGGGCCGGGAGGTTGGACCCGGTGTTCTTCTCCTCCCACATCGTCAGCGGCGCCATCTGCGAGTAGCGCAGGTTGAGCCGGGTGTACGCGTCGTAGACGCCCTCGGCGAGCGCCCGCTCGTCGGTGCCGGCGGTGAGGACGTGCTGTCCGCGCTTGCCCATGACGATGGCGGTTCCGGTGTCCTGGCACATCGGCAGCACGCCACCGGCAGCGATGTTGGCGTTCTTGAGCAGGTCGAGGGCGACGAACTTGTCGTTGTTGCTCGCCTCGGGGTCCTCGAGGATGTTGCGCAGCTGCTGGAGGTGCCCGGCGCGCAGGTAGTGGGCGATGTCGTGCATCGCGGTCTCGGTGAGCAGGCGCAGGGCCTCCGGGTCGACCTCGAGGAAGGTGCGACCGCCCGGACCCTCGACCGTCGTGACCCCCTCGGTGGTGAGGAGGCGGTACGGCGTCTCGTCGGCGCCGATGGGTAGCAGGTCCTCGTACTGGAAGTCGCTCACTCGTTCTCCTGGTCGCACCCCGGGCAGCCGTCGGCCTGGTGCAGGCGGACCCCGGCGGGACCACGGTAGCGCGCGGGGGATCGGCGACCGCGGGCGGTGCCACGCTGCGGCTGACACGCACCGAGCGGGTACGACGGCGTCGGTCCCACGGGATGCCACGTGTCACGATCTGCCCAAAAGGCCCACGTAACACTTCTGCAAAGGTGGACACAGATGTGGCGCACGTCACGGTGTTGGGTGTTGGGTGAGAGTGACGGGTCGACGGGTGCACCTGCTCCGTCAAGCCGACACCGGTGGTGACGCCGGAATCCTGTGGAACACCGGGCCTCGTGTGCCGGTCAGCTTGGGGCCGATGACGCCCCCAATCCTTTCGAGGAGGAGCAGGAATGTTGAACCGAAGAGCGGGGCTCACGGCCCTGATCGGCATCTCCGTCGCTGGTCTGGCGGCCGGCTGCCTGTCGTCGAACAGCGGAGGCTCGACCAGCGCCGGTACGGCGAGCGGGCCGGGCAAGAGCACGATCGAGGTCATGTACGGCCTCGGCCCCGACACGGAGCCCGGCTTCAAGGCAGACGTCTCTGCATGGGCGGCCAAGAACAACATCACGATCAAGTTCACCAAGGCGGCCTCGTGGGACACCGAGATCCGCACCCGGGTCCAGGGCGGCAACCCGCCCGACGTCGGCCTCTTCCCCCAGCCCGGCCTCATGTGCGACCTCGCCAAGCAGAAGAAGCTCGTCCCGTACGACGACGCCACGGTGGCCACCGACAAGGAGACGCTCGTCCCCGGCTTCGTCGAGGCCGGCACGTGCGCCGACGGCAAGGTCTACGGCCTGCCGAACGAGGTGAGCGTCAAGAGCATCATCTGGACCGACGCCCCGTCGTTCAAGGCGGCCGGCTACACGGTTCCACGGACCCTCGATGACCTGCTGGCCCTGTCGGCGAAGATCAAGGCCGACGGAAAGACCCCGTGGTGCATCGCCGCCGAGTCCGGCGCGGCCACCGGTTGGCCGATCACCGACTGGATCGAGGACCTCGTCCTGCGCTTCGCCGGCCCCGACAACTACGACAAGTGGGTCAAGGGCGAGCTGAAGTTCAACAGCCCCGAGATCAAGCCCGCCTGGGACTACTTCCAGAAGGTCGCCTTCACCGACGGCTGGGTGCGTGGCGGCACGAAGTCCATCGTCGCGACGAACTTCCAGACCGGTGGCAACGCCCTCTTCACCAAGCCCCCGGGCTGCTACATGTTCAAGCAGGCGACGTTCGTGGCCAACAAGGGCGGGTTCCCCGACCAGGTGATCGCCAACCTCGACAAGGAGACGCAGCCGATCCCGTTCCCGGCCAAGACCGTGGGTGAGAACTCGGTCCTCGTCGCCGGCGACATCGCGGCCGCGTTCAACAACGACCCGAACACGCTCAAGCTGCGCAACTTCATCGCGAGCAAGGAGAACGGGACGCAGCAGGCCAAGAACGGCGCCTTCTCGCCGCACAAGACGGCCGACGTGTCGCTCCTGCCGAACAAGACCCTCCAGACCATCGCGTCCGAGGTGCTCTACAAGGCGACCGCTGCGCGCTTCGACGGGTCCGACGCCATGCCGGCCAAGGTCGGTGCGGGGACGTTCTGGACCGAGCCGGTCAAGTGGCTCTCGGGCCAGCAGGACCTGACCACGACGCTCGACAACATCGACGCCAGCTTCCCGAAGACCGGTAGCTGACGCCGCCTGACCGCGGGGGCGACCACACCGGTCGCCCCCGCGGTCGACAGCGCGTTCTCCCACTCGAGAGAGGAAGTGCCATGGCCATCAAGATCATCAACGCGGTGATCGCGATCCTGGGGGGCATCGGCGGCGCCATCATCATCTTCTGGATCCTCAACAAGCTGGCCGAGTCGCTGAAGGGCCGTTGGGAGGACCGGGTCAAGCCGTGGATGTTCGCCGGTCCGGCGATCCTCGCCATCGCGGTGTACCTGATCTACCCGGCGATCGTCACGATCCAGTACAGCTTCGCCAACGAGGACTCCACGGCGTACGTCGGCTTCAAGAACTACACGGACGTCCTGACCGACAACACGTTCCTGCAGGTGCTGTTCAACAACGTCCTGTGGATCATCATCGTGCCGGCCATGACGGTGATCCTGGGTCTCGGCGTCGCGGTGCTCGCCGACCGGCTCCGGCCGCGCGGTGAGAAGACCGCCAAGACGTTCATCTTCCTGCCGATGGCGATCAGCATGGTCGGTGCCGCCACGATCTGGCGGACGGTGTACGACTACCAGCCCGAGGGCGCCCCGCAGACGGGCATCCTCAACGCCATCCTCGGGTTCTTCAACAAGTCGCCCGTCTTCTGGTACGGCACGGACACCCTGCACCTCAACAGCCTGCTGCTCATGATCATCCTGATCTGGACGCAGGTCGGGTACTCGATGGTCCTGCTGTCGGCGGCGATCAAGGGCGTGCCCGAGGACACCGTCGAGGCCGGTCGCATCGACGGGGCCGGTGAGCGGCGGATCTTCTTCAGCATCATCATCCCCCAGATCTGGCCCACCGTGATCACGGTCTTCATCACCGTGCTCATCGGCGTCATGAAGGTCTTCGACGTCGTGTACGTGACGACCAACGGTGCCTACAACACCGACGTCATCGCGCGGCGCTTCTACGACGAGCTGTACACGCAGGGCAACAACGGCATCGCGTCCGCGATCGTCGTCATCCTGCTCATCGCCGTCATCCCGATCCTCATCTACCAGGTCCGTCACTTCAGGGCCGAGGAGGCAGCACGATGACCACGACGATCCAGCCCGGCACCGGCACCCCGGCCGACGAGCCGCAGGTCATCAAGCAGAGCAAGCCCGGCAGTGGGGCGGGGTCGGCCACCTGGCCGGTCCGCATCGGCCTGCTGGTCCTCTGCATCGCGTGGATGATCCCGGCGCTCGGCATGCTCGTGAACTCGTTCCGCCCGCGCGACGACCAGTTCGCCTCCGGCTGGTGGACGGCGTTCTTCAACCCGTTCGGGTCCTCCTGGACCCTGCAGAACTACACCAACGTGCTGACGTCCGACGCGGCCGGCATCCCGATGGCGCAGGCGTTCCTCAACAGCCTCATCGTCGCCCTGCCGGCGACCGTCATCCCGATCCTCATCGCGGCGTTCGCGGCGTACGCGTTCACCTTCATGCAGTGGAAGGGCCGCGACGTCGTCTTCGTCATCATCGTGGGCCTGCTCGTCGTGCCCAACCAGGTCGCGTTCGTGCCCCTCGTCAAGCTCTACTCGGGCCTGGGACTCAACGGCACGTTCATCGCGGTCTGGCTGGCGCACATCGGTTTCGGCATGCCGCTCGCCATCTACATCCTGCGCAGCTACATGTCCGGGCTGCCGACGGCGGTGATCGAGTCGGCGAAGATCGACGGCGCGAGCCACTTCACGACGTTCTGGCGACTCATCATGCCGATGTCGACCCCGGCGCTCGCGTCGTTCGCCATCTTCCAGTTCCTCTGGGTCTGGAACGACCTGCTCGTCGCGCTGATCTTCCTCGGTCGCGGCGACAACACGGTGGCCACCGTGGCCCTGCAAGGCCTGCAGGGCCAGACCGGTGCGGGCCGGGAGCTCATCCCGGCCGCCGGCTACATCACGATCATCGTCCCGATCATCGTGTTCCTGTCCCTGCAGCGGTACTTCATCCGGGGCATGACCTCCGGAGCCGTCAAGGGCTGAGCGCAGAGCCGGGCAGTCGGCCGCAGACGAGGGCCCCACCGCGATCGCGGTGGGGCCCTCGTCGTCGCTGTGTTGATGTGCCGGTCGATGCGGCCGGCTGGTGGGGCGGCGGGCGGGTGGCCTCAGACGCAGCGCCCGTTCTTGCAGTCGTGGTCGAACAGGGCCCGGGCGAGGACGGTCGTCATGTCGGCCGGGGTCGGAGCCGAGTAGAAGTCCGAGTACGTCATCTTCGAGATCGCCGTCATCGCCGTGGCGTCGACGTCGGGGCCGATGCCGATCGTCGTGATGGCGATCGGCTTGTTCGGGTCGCTGGCGGCCCGCAGGTTGGCCTTGAGCTGTTCCAGGGAGATGCCGTTCGGGTCGTCGTTGCGCCCGTCGGTCAGGATGACGACGGCGTTGACGCGATCGGGGTCGTACTGCGCCTTGGCCTTCTGGTAGGCGGCCCAGATCGTGTCGTAGAGGCCCGTGCCCCCGCCCACGTTCTTCGACAGCGTGGCGGCCGCGGCGGCGACCTGGGCACGGTGGGTGTCGTCGTCGAGCGGGCCGATCGGAGCGAGCTCGCGCCAGTCCTGGCCCGGGCCGCCCTTGTCGGTGGAGAAGATCCACAGGCCGAGCTTCGTCGTCTTCGGCAGGGCGGACAGGGCGATGCCGGCGGCCTCCTGGGTGATGGCGACGCGCGTGCTGTCGCCGACCTTGTCGTTCATCGACCCGGACACGTCGAACACCGACAGGATCGAGAAGTCGGTCGTGGCCGACTGCCACGTGTCGGTCGCGGCCGCGACGGTGGCGGCGTCCGGCGTCGGGCCGATCTTGACGTCGCCGACGCTGCCGGTCGGTGTCGGCATCGACACCGGCACCGCGCTCGAGCGGATGCCGTACTGCGCCAGGATCTTCGCGGCATCCGGGGTCATGAGGTAGGTGCGGAGCATCTCCACGGCCTGGGCCTTGACGGGGTCGGTGGCGACGTTGACGAGGGAGAACTCGAACGCGGGCGTCCCCTCGCTCGGCGTCACCGAGACCATGCGGTGGTCGGGGTAGAGCCGGTTGTGGTCGATGAGGTCGGCCTCGGCGACCGGGAACGCCTCGGCGTCCGCGGGCTTGGCGTTGTAGGCGGAGAAGAGCTCGTCGATCGAGGCCGCGGCGCCCTTGGCGAGCTTCGGGATGATGACCCGGCCCTGCTCGGTGCTCATCTTGGGCAGCGCCGAGGCGAGCGTCAGCATGCCCGCAGTGGTCGAGCGAGGGTCGCTCATCCGGATGGGGGAGTCGGAGCCGACGAGCTCGAGCCAGCGGGGCTGGCCGTCGAGCTGCCGGGCGCGCTCGGGATCCATGGCGATGACGAGCGGGCTCTTGGCGAAGGGGCTGGCGACCTTGGCGTTGATCTTGGCGGACTCGTTGACGCGCTCGACCCAGCGCGCGGAGTCGGGGATCCAGCCGTCGGGCCGGTTCGGCTGGCCCTGCCCGAGGCCGATCATCGCCTCGATGGGGGTCTTGCTGCGCACGACGAAGTCGACGCACGGCGAGTCGGGGTCGGCCTGGTACTCCTTGGCGAGGGCGAGGACGGCAGGCTGGGCCGCCTCGGCCACCCACAGCGAGACCGGCGTCCGGTCGGGGCAGGACTTGCCCGGGGCGCCCGTCAGCGCGGCGACGGGAGCCTGGTCGCGACCCTGCCACCACATGACACCGCCGGCCCCGGCGCCGACGACCACGAGCACCAGCGCGAGCGCGACCGCGATCCGTCGCGTGCGACGGCTTCGGGCCAGCTTGGCCTCGAGGGCCTTGCGGGCGGCACGCCCCTCGAGGAGGCTCTGCTCGTACGGACCGACGGGGCGACGTGGAGGGGTCGGGTTGGACACGGGGTTTCCTCACATGAGGACGCCCCGGTGCCGGGGCGTCGGGGGTGAACCACCGAGCAACGGTAGCGGGCGGTTCGCGCAGAATGGTGCCTGAGCAGACGCCCGTTTGTCGAATGCCCGAAATGTCCTACCGCAGCGCGGATCTCGAGGGCGCGAACGCCCCGGCACGCTGGACCGTCAACGCTCCGGTGAGCAGGGCGCGCTCGACCGCGGGGGTGACGTCGGCCAGCGTCGCGGCGTGCAGCCGGTCGCGGGCCTCGGCACCCCCGAGCAGGCCGGCGTCGAGCAGCCCCGACACGAGGCCGGCCATGAAGGAGTCGCCCGCCCCGACGGTGTCGACGACGCGCACGGCCGGTGCGGGCAGCGACACCTGCTCGCCGGTGGCGGTGACCCGCACGAGGGCGCCCTGCCCGCCGCGCGTCACGACGACGACGGCCGGCCCGAGCTCGCCCCAGCCGCGGACGACGTCGTCGAGGGCCTCGCCGGGGCAGAGCCACTCGACGTCCTCGTCGGACAGCTTGACGGCGTCGGCCAGCACGACGGCCGCCTCGATGACCCGGCGCGCGTCGGCGGGGGCGCCCATGAGCGTCGGGCGGGCGTTCGGGTCGTAGGAGACGGTGGCTCCGATGGCACGCGCGGCCTCGAGCACGGCGCGCACCTCGTGCCCGCCGGGCTCGAGGACCGCACCGATGCTGCCGGTGTGCACGTGACCGTAGGTCTGCAGGTGCGGCACCGGCGCGACGTGCCATTCGAGGTCGAAGACGTAGGTGGCCGCGCCCGACGCGTCGAGGGTCGCGTGCGCGAGGGAGGTGGCGGCGGCGCCGCGGGAGCCCTCGGTCAGGGTGACGCCGCGCTCGGCGCAGTGCGCGGCGATGCGCTCGCCGCGGGCGTCGCGACCGATCCACGTGGCCAGGTCGACGGGGTGCTCGAGGGCGGCCAGGCCGAACGCGACGTTGGCGGGGCTGCCGCCCACGTGCTCGGCCGTGGCGCCGTCGGGCGTCGTCACGGCGTCGACGAGCGCCTCGCCGACGACGAGGGTGCGGATGTCGGGCAGGTCGGTCATCTCAGGCGTCGACCATGTCGGCGCTGCCGAACCAGCCCGGACGGTCGAAGCGGTGCTCGCTGTCGATGGTGCGGATCGTGCCGCTGCGCGAGCGCATGACGAGGGAGTTGGTGCGGGCCGACTTGGCGCCGTAGCGGACTCCACGCAGCAGCTCGCCGTCGGTGATGCCGGTGGCCACGAAGAAGCACTCGCCGACGACGAGGTCGTCCGTGGACAGCACCCGGTCGAGGTCGTGACCGGCGTCGAGGGCCTTCTGGCGCTCCTCGTCGTCCTTGGGCCACAGCTTGCCCTGGATGAC
>JAEWFB010000028.1 GCA_023389095.1 Actinomycetes bacterium | reverse complement strand
GCGGTTGCTCCGGACTGATCTACCAGCTCTACTTCGACGAGCGCACCCTCGACGGTGACCTCGTGCGCGACTTCGACGGTGTCGAGGTCGTCGTCGACCGGATGAGCAGCCCGTACCTCGAGGGCGCGACGATCGACTTCGCCGACACGATCGAGAAGCAGGGCTTCACCATCGACAACCCCAACGCGGGCAGCAGCTGCGCCTGCGGCGACTCCTTCAGCTGAGTCGCACCAGCACGCCGCCGGTGCCCGCTGGGCCGCCGGCACCCGCAGCACCGCCGAAGGGCCCGACCGATCCGGTCGGGCCCTTCGCGATGTGCGGCGCCGTCCACGACAGCCGGCTAGCTGCCGTAGTCGTCGAGGCCCCGGATGAGCCGCTCCGCGTCGTCCGGCACCTCGATGTCGACGTGCCGGGGCTGCCAGGCCCGCGGGGCGGGGTGAGGGAGGTCGAGGTCACGACAGTCCATCACGAGCTCGGAGACGCTGCCCGAGTCGAGCTCGTCCCTGGGGGAGGGGAACTCCAGCGCCGTATCCATGGACCAACGCTAGTTCCGGGTCCGGGCGGGGCACAGGGGTACCGGCCGGTAGGTACGCCGTGCCCGGGTCGGCGCGGTTCACGCTAGGTTCTCCGTGTGCAGATCGCGATCACCGGTTCCATTGCCACCGACCACCTCATGACGTTCGACGGGCTCTTCGCCGACTCGCTCGTCGTCGAGCAGCTGGACAAGATCTCGTTGTCGTTCCTCACCTCGGACCTGCAGGTGCGGCGGGGAGGGGTTGCGGCCAACATCGCCTTCGGCATGGCCAACCTCGGCCAGCGCCCGATCCTCGTCGGTGCGGTCGGTGAGGACTTCACCGACTACCGCTCGTGGCTCGAGAGGCACGGCGTCGACTGCACGTCGGTGCACTACTCCGAGTCGCAGCACACGGCCCGCTTCATCTGCACCACGGACCGCGACATGGCCCAGATCGCCACCTTCTACGCCGGTGCGATGTCCGAGGCCCGCGACATCGAGCTGGCCCCGGTCGCCTCCCGGGTCGGTGGGCTCGACCTCGTCGTCGTCGGCGCCAACGACCCCGAGGCCATGCTGCGCCACACCGACGAGTGCCGCAGCCGCGGCATCCCCTTCGCCGCCGACCCGAGCCAACAGCTCGCCTTCTGCGACGGGCCGACCATCGCGCGCCTCATCGACGGCGCCGACTACCTGTTCACCAACGAGTACGAGAGCCACCTGGCGTGCCAGAAGACCGGCTGGAGCGAGGACGAGCTCGCCGACCGGGTCCGCGTGCAGGTCAAGACCCGGGGCAAGGACGGCGTGACGGTCCGCGTCCGGGGCGAGGAGCCGATCGAGGTCGGCATCGCCCGTGAGGTGCGCAAGGCCGACCCCACCGGCGTCGGCGACGCCTTCCGCGCCGGCTACATCACCGGGCTCGGGGCGGGGCTGCCGGTCCGTCGGTGCGCCGAGCTCGGCTCGATGCTCGCCACCTACGTCATCGAGACCGTCGGCACGCAGGAGTACGCGCTGTCCCAGACCCGCTTCCTCGAGCGCCTCACCGAGGCCTACGGGCCCGACTCGGCCGACGAGATCGGCCCGCACGTCCGGTGCCCGCGCCCGTGACGGCCGGACGCTGACGGCCGGACCGACGAGCCCCGACGCCCCGCGACCCACGAGCCGGCCCGTGCCCACCCCGCCCCCGCCCACTGCCTGGGACTTCGCCCTCGACCGGGTGCCGCCCGGCGAGGACCTCATCGGCATCGGTGCCGACCTCGAGGTGCCGACGCTCTACGAGGCATACTCCATCGGGGTCTTCCCCATGGGCATCGGGGACCACGGCGCGGAGCCGATCGGCTGGTGGTCGCCCGACCCGCGCGGCGTCCTGCGGCCCGACGGGCTGCGGGTCACCCGCTCGCTGCGCAAGGCGCGGGCCCGGTTCGAGGTGCGGTTCGACACCGCCTTCGAGGACGTCGTCGCGGCGTGCGCCGAACCGGACCGCGAGGGCCGGTGGATCACCCCCCAGATCGAGAGCGCGTACGCCGAGCTGCACCGCGCGGGCTGGGCGCACTCGGTCGAGACCTGGCAGGACGACCGCCTCGTCGGCGGCCTCTACGGCGTCGCCATCGGTGGCCTCTTCGCCGGGGAGTCGATGTTCCACCACGTCACCGACGCCTCGAAGGTGGCCCTCGTCGGCCTGTGCGAGCTGCTCCGCGCCGACGCCGACCCGCGCCGTGTCGTCGACGTCCAGTGGCAGACCCCGCACCTGGCCACGCTCGGCGTCGTCGAGGTGACCCGCGAGGAGTACCTGACGATCCTGCCCGACGCGCTGCGGGCACCGCTGCCGGCGCCGTGGCGGTGACCGGACCTCACGGCCGCGCGGCCTCGAGCACCTCCACGTCGTAGGCGGTGTGGTCGCCGAGGTCCCGCGCGCCGGCGAACCGGTGCCCCCGCATCCGGCACCACGCCGGCACGTCGTGCGCGGCGGCGGGGTCGGTCGCGAGGACCGTGACGAGGCGCGGGCTCGGGTCCTCGCGGACGAGCCGGGCCAGGCGGATCACCGGCAGGGGACAGCGTTCGCCGCGGGCGTCGACGACGTCAGCGTCGCCCGGTGCCCTCGACGCGTCCGATACGTCCGATGCGTCCGATGCCCCCGGGGAGGCCGGCGAGCCGGGGGAGCCGCTCACAGGTCGTCCACCCCGAGGCCGGCCCGCACGGCGGCGACGGTCGGGGCGAGCGCGGCGCAGAAGGCGTCGACGTCGGCCGCGAGAGCCGGCGCCACGGCCGGCAGGGGCAGGGTCACCCGGACGTTGCCGTGCGTCAGCACCCCCATCGCGGCCAGGACGTGGCTCGGCTCGAGCGTGCTCGACGTGCACGCGGACCCGCTGGCCACCGAGAAGCCGGCCGTGTCGAAGGCGCCGACGACGACCTCGCCGTCGACGTAGAGGCTGGAGAACGTCACGACGTGGGGGAGGCGGTCGACCGGGTCCCCGACCACCTGCGTGTCGGGCACGCCGGCCGCGGCGTCGCGGACGCGCGACACGAGGCGTGACGTCGAGGCGGCGTCGGGCCCGCGGGTGGCCTGCGTCTGCTGCCACGCCTCGGCGGCGGCCAGGGCCACCGGCACCCACGGGCCGACGTCGGTCCGGCCGTGCTCGACGTCGGCTCGCGCCCCCGACCAGTGCCACCGCACCCCTTCGCGGACGACGAGCACCCCCAGCGGCGGACCGCCCCACGTGCGGGCGTCGCCCACGAGGACGTCCCAGTGCTCGGGCACCTCGTCGCGCCCGAGCGAGGCCGACGCGTCGACGACGAGGGGCACGCCGGCGCGTCGGCAGGCCTCGTGGGCCTCGGCGAGCGGCTGGCGCGTGCCCACCTCGCCGTTGGCGCTCTGCAGGGCGGCCACGACGGTGCCGGGCCCCGTCAGGGCCGCCGTCCACGCGTCGAGGTCGACGCGTCCCAGGGCGTCGACGGGCACCTCCGCGAGCAGCGAGGGGTCGTCCGCGCCCGACGCGCGGTGGTG
>JAEWFB010000635.1 GCA_023389095.1 Actinomycetes bacterium | reverse complement strand
GGGCCGAGGGCGGCGCGCTGCCGCTCGGTCCCCGGCCGCGTCTGCGCCTGCTCCACTGCTTCTCTCCCTGCCTCATCACGGCGAGCGCCCTCGCGCCCCGCCGGCTCTGTCGTCGCATCCCCGGGGCCGACCGGCGGGCCTCAGCGCAGGTGTCCGAGCCCCTGCCCCTCGAGGCGGGCGACGATCTCGGTGAGCTCCTGCGCCTGCTCGTCGGCGAGCACCAGGAGCACGTCGTCTGTGTCGACGATGCTGATCCTGTCCAGCCCGACCAGGGCGATGTGACGATCCGTGGCACCGTACACCGTCGCCCGCGAGGAGACGGCATCGACCTGGGCGCTTCCCACGACGCGGACATCGCCATCACCCGCGGCCGTGCCGACGGCGGGGACCGCTCCCGCACCGCCGGCGCTGCGCAGCTGCTGGGCGAGGGAGGCGAAGTCGCCGACGTCGTCCCAGCCGAGGGCTGCCGGCACGACGGCGACGCGTGCGGCCGCAGCCGCCGGCTCGGCGACCGCGTGGTCGATGGCGATCTTCTGCAGGGTGGGCCAGAGGTCGCGCATCCGACGCGGGTCGGCCGCGATGGTGCGCACGTGGTCGACCATGTCGGCGTGGTTCTCGGCCAGCAGCTCGAGCAGGGTGGTGGCGCCGACGACGAACATGCCTGCATTCCAACGGAACTCGCCGGTCTCGAGGTAGCGGCACGCGGTCTCGGCGTCGGGCTTCTCGACGAACTCGTCCACGCGGCGGGTGTTCGGGGCCTCGTCCAGCCCCAGCGGATCACCGAGGCGGATGTAGCCGAATGCCGTTGAGGGGCGGGTCGGTTCGATGCCGATCGTCACCAGGTCGCCGTGCCGTGCGGCGGCGACGGCCTCGCGCACCGCGCTCTCGAACGCGTCGGTGTCCCGGACGACGTGGTCGGCGGCGAAGGACCCGAGCACGGCCTCCGGGTCGCGCCGCTCGATCATCGCGGCGGCCAGCCCGATGGCCGGCATCGAGTCGCGGGGCGACGGCTCGCCGACGACGGCGTCGTGCCCGAGCATCGGCAGCTGCGCGCGGACCGCGTCCTCGTGCGCGACGCCCGTGACGACGAGCATCTGGTCGCCGACGAGCGGCTCGAGCCGGTCCCACGTCGCGCGCAGCAGCGACTGCCCGGACCCGGTGAGGTCGTGGAGGAACTTGGGGGACTGGCGGCGCGAGATCGGCCAGAGCCGCGTGCCGGACCCGCCGGCGGGGATGACGGCCCAGAAGCCGGGGATCGCGCTCATGGTGCACACCGTACCGATGCACGGCCCCCAACCCGCCCCGATGCGCCGGAGGGCCGGGGCGATTCGGCCTCCGAGGACTTCGGGTCAGCCGATGTCGCGGCGCCGCAGCGCCCAGACACCTGCTCCCGCGACGACGGCGGCGACGGCCGTGAGGAGCACGAGGGGGAGCACGCGCAGCTCGTCGGCCGGCATCGACGGCACGTGCCCGAAGGGGGACAGGTCGTTCAGCCAGGACGGCAGTCCGAGGATCTGGACGAGCTCGCCGAAGAGCAGGAAGACGATGAGCACCACCCAGGCCAGACCGGTCTGCGCCGGTACGGCGCCCACGAGCAGCATGGCGACGGCGACGCAGACCCAGATGGCGGGCACCATGACGAGCGCCGCGCCGACGAGCCTGCCGAGGGAGCCGGTGTCCCCGGTCGTCGTGGCGACGGCGCCGCCGGCCGCCAGCCCGACCAGGGCCATGACCACGGCCGTCGACAGCAGCGCGACGACCAGGTGCGAGACGGCCCAGCGGGTCCGGGTCACGCCGGTGGCGAGCAGCGACTCGGCGCGCAGGGCCGTCTCCTCCGAGTGCAGCCGGGTGACGATGGAGATGCCCATGGCGGCCACGGCGAAGGCGACGACGTGCAGCTCGGTCGCGAAGAACAGGTCGGTCATCGTCACGTCGGGGTTGGCGACGCGGGCCAGCTTGAGGAGCAGGTCGCGCGTCGAGGCGGACGAGTCCATCGACTCCACGTTGCTCGCGATGGACCCGACGACGGCGCCGAGCATAACGGCGCTGACGGCCCAGCCGAGGAGGGTTCCGCGGGCCAGGCGCGCGGTCAGGGCCCCGACCGTGCGCATCGAGCCCCGGGTCCGGCCGGGCCGGCTGGGCAGGAGGCCGGCCCCGAGGTCGCGCCGCTCCCGCAGCCAGAAGGCCGTCGCGACGAGGGCGACGAAGGCGGCCACGCCGAGCAGGAGCGGGCGCAGGTCGTTGGCGCCGTACGGCGAGACCCGTTCGCCCCAGCCGAGCGGCGAGAGCCACACGAGGAGGCGGACCGGGCTGTCCGCGGCCGCCGTGTCACCGACGGCCCGCAGCAGGAAGGCGACGCCGAGGGCGCCGAGCGAGATGGCGGCGGTGCCGCGCGTCGTCTCGGTCAGCTGGGCCGCCACCGCGGTGATGCCGACCCACGACAGCCCCATGACGGTCCACGAGGCGGCGAAGGCGACCGACCCCTTCCCGTCGAGCCCGACGCTAGCGAGCGACAGCGCACTGAGGACGGCCGCGGCCAGGACGGCGCCGGTGGCGAGCACCACGGCCGCCGTCAGGGGAGCGCGACGCTCGACCGCGCCGGCTCCCAGCAGCTCCAGACGCCCGGCCTCCTCCTCGGTGCGGGTGTGCCGACGCACGACGATGTAGGCCAGGAGGCAGACGAAGACCCCGCCGAGGAGGACCGTCTTGAAGACCGCGAAGGAGTCCAGGTCGAGGCTCGTGACCGGGCCGTAGAGGGCCACCGTCGCGGGGTTGTCGATGATCGGGCGGAAGATCTCGAGCGCGCTCGACAGCGTCGGGTACAGGTCGACCGTCGCCTTGGCGGACCCGGCCGCGAACGCGACGAGGGCGAGGACGCTGACGGGGATGAGCAGCCGGTCGCGGCGCGAGGCGAGCCGCAGCAGCGAGCTGGTGCCGGTGAAGCCGCTCATCGTGGCGTCGCCATCCCGGTTCTGGCCTCGTCGGTCGTGCCGGCGGGGCGCTCGCCGTTCGAGGGTCGGTACTGCTCCATGAAGAGCTCCTCGAGCGTCGGGGGAGCACTGGTCAGGGCGGTGATGCCGCGCCGGCCGAGCAGGTCGAGCAGCGCGCCCAGCTGCGGCGTCTCGACGCTGCACGAGACGTGCTCGCCCGAGAGGACCACGTCGGAGACGCCCTCGAGGGTGGCGAGCTCGGACGCGTCGAGCGGGCGGGCGAGCGTGGCGTCGACGCGGGTGCGGGCCAGGTGCCGCAGCTGGGACAGCGTGCCCGACTCGACGTTGCGGCCCTCGCGGATGATGCTGACGCGGTCGCACAGCGACTCGACCTCGGACAGGATGTGGCTGCTGAGCAGGACCGTCCCTCCCGCGGAACGGAACTCGCGGACGGCGTCCTTGAAGACGGCCTCCATGAGCGGGTCGAGGCCGGAGGTCGGCTCGTCGAGCACGAGCAGCTCGACGTCGGAGGACAGCGCCGCCACGAGGGCGACCTTCTGCCGGTTGCCCTTGGAGTAGGAGCGGCCCTTCTTCGTCGGGTCGAGGTCGAAGCGCTCGAGCATGTCGGCGCGTCGCCGTTCGTCGATGCCGCCGCGGAGCCGGGCGAGCAGGTCGATGACCTCGCCGCCGGTGAGGTTGGGCCAGAGGGCCACGTCGCCCGGGACGTAGGCGAGGCGTCGGTGCAGCATCTCGACGTCGCGCCAGGGGTCGCCGTCGAGGAGGGTCGCGCGGCCGGCGTCGGAGCGCAGCAGGCCGAGCAGGATGCGCAGCGTCGTCGACTTGCCGGCACCGTTGGGTCCGAGGAACCCGTGGATCTCGCCGGTGGCCACCTCGAGGTCGAGACCATCGAGGGCGACGGTGCGGCCGAAGGACTTGCGGAGGTCGTGGACCTCGATCGCCGTGGTCATGCTCTCGACGATACACAAGATTCACGATTTACTGAATGTTGTGATCCTCAAGTAGGGTCGGCTCGGGAGCCGGGCAGCCGGCCACGACGGTAGGGAGGCGACGATGGCGGCACGACGCAGGGCAGCGCGCCGCGACGAGCAGGCCGTCGCGGCCTATGTCGAGCGCCTCGGCGACGCGCTCACGGAGGCCGGCATGCCGCGCCTCGCCGCCCGCGTCTTCGCCCGCCTGCTCGCCGACGACGACGGACGGATGACGGCAGCCGAGCTGACCGAGGCCCTCGACGTCAGCCCCGCCGCGGTCTCCGGTGCCGTGCGCTACCTCACCCAGACCTTCCTCATCGGCAAGGAGCGCGAGCGAGGCACCCGTCGCGACGTCTACGTCGTGCAGGCCGACGCCTGGCACGGCGCGATCCTCAGCCGGGACCGCGTCATGAACCACATGGAGTCGAGCATGCGCACCGGCGTCACCGCCGTGGGCGGCGTCGGAACGCCCGCCGGACAGCGTCTCCAGCTGTCGGTGTCCTTCCTCGAGTTCATCGGCGAGGAGATGCGCACCCTCGGTGAGCGCTGGGAGGACCGCAAGGCGGAGCTGCTGGCCGAGTGGGCCGACACCGCCTGACCGTCGAGAGGCCACGGTCTGTCCCACCCGACGTGAGATCGGCAACGTTCACCGGCGGCCGACGCGTCGGCGACCGGACCGCCGATACGCTCGGCCTCATGGCTGACAGCACCGGCGCGCGCTCCGAGTCCGACCTGCCCATCGAGCCCGTCTACGACGCGTCGGCCCTGTCGGGTTTCGACGCCGAGGACAAGCTCGGCGCGCCCGGCAGCTACCCGTTCACTCGCGGCGTGTACCCGTCGATGTACACGGGCCGGCCGTGGACGATGCGCCAGTACGCCGGCTTCGGTACGGCCAAGGAGAGCAACGAGCGCTACCACCAGCTCGTCAAGGCCGGTACCGGCGGCCTGTCGGTCGCCTTCGACCTGCCGACGCAGATGGGCTACGACTCCGACGAGCCGATCGCGCACGGCGAGGTCGGCAAGGTCGGCGTGGCCATCGACTCGGTCGATGACATGCGGGTCCTCTTCGACGGCCTGCCGCTGGGGGAGATCTCCACGTCGATGACGATCAACGCCCCCGGCTCGACGCTGCTGCTGCTCTACCAGCTCGTCGCCGAGGAGCAGGGCGTGCCGAGCGACCGGCTGGCCGGCACGATCCAGAACGACGTGCTCAAGGAGTACATCGCCCGCGGCACCTACATCTACCCGCCGCGGGAGTCGCTGCGCCTCATCGCCGACGTCTTCGCCTACTGCCAGAAGGAGATGCCGCGCTGGAACACCATCTCCATCAGCGGCTACCACATGGCCGAGGCCGGCGCGACGCCCGTGCAGGAGATCGCCTTCACCCTGGCCAACGCGATGGAGTACGTCCGCGCCGCCCAAGCCGCGGGACTCGCGGTCGACGACTTCGCCCCGCGCCTGTCCTTCTTCTTCGTGGCCCGCACGACGCTGCTGGAGGAGGTCGCCAAGTTCCGCGCGGCCCGACGCATCTGGGCCCGGATCATGAAGGAGCAGTTCGGCGCGACCAACCCCAAGAGCCAGATGCTGCGCTTCCACACCCAGACCGCCGGCGTGCAGCTGACCGCGCAGCAGCCCGAGGTCAACCTCGTCCGCGTCGCCCTGCAGGGCCTGGGCGCCGTCCTGGGCGGCACCCAGTCGCTGCACACCAACTCCTTCGACGAGGCCATCGCGCTGCCCACCGAGAAGGCCGCCCGCCTCGCGCTGCGCACCCAGCAGGTCATCGCCTACGAGACCGACGTGACCAAGACCGTCGACCCGTTCGCCGGCTCCTACGTCGTCGAGTCGATGACCGACGAGATCGAGGCCGCCGTCCTGGACCTCATCGCGCAGGTCGAGGACAAGGGCGGCGCCGTGGCCGCCATCGAGCAGGGCTTCCAGAAGTCCGAGATCGAGCGCTCGGCCTACCGGGTCCAGCTCGAGATCGACAACGGCGAGCGCACCGTCGTCGGCGTCAACCGCTTCACCCTCGAGCAGGAGGAGCGCTACGACCCGCTGCGCGTCGACCCCTCCATCGAGGCCGAGCAGCGCGACCGCCTCGCCGCCCTGCGCGCCGAGCGCGACCAGGCCGCCGTCGACGCCGCCCTGACCCGCCTGCAGGACGCCGCCCGCGGCACCGACAACGTCCTCTACCCGATGAAGGAGGCGCTCGCCGCCCGTGCCACCGGCGGCGAGGTCGCCCACGCCCTGCGCGAGGTCTGGGGCATCTACCACCCCCGCGAGACCTTCTGACCCAGCCCCGACCGACCGCCACGAGACCAACCTGAGGCGGCACCTCGTGCGTGGCTACGACGCAAGCACCGGCGTCGTGGCGGTCGCTCGGCGCTGTTCGACCGTGGCTCGCAGGGCAGCCACCACGTACTCGGGTTCGAACATCACCTCGTCCCACGTGAAGCGCACGACGGCCCAGCCACGCGCGGCCAGCCCGGTGTAGCGCCGGCAGTCACGGCGCAGGCCCTCCCGGGTGCCGTGGTGCTCGAAACCCTCCGCCTCGATGACGATCCGGAGGTCCGTGTCGGCTAGGTCGACCTGGGCGAAGAAATCGGGGTCCTTGACCTCGTGCTGGGTCACGACCGACAGGCCCTCCACGCGAAGGCACAGGGCGCGCAGCACCGACTCGAACGGGTTGGCTGCGCCGCGGTCCACGTGACGCAGCACCCGCGACACCCGACGCCGGGACCTGGCGGGGAGCGTCAGGGCGAGATCGCGAACCTCGAGCGGCGAGTGTCCTGCGCGCCACGCCGAGTCCGCGACGGCCAGCGCCTCGTCGAAAGGCAGGTCGAGACAGCAGTCGATGACCGTCCGCTCCGGACTGGTCACCCAGCCCTCCAGCACCTCGGATTCGGTCAGTGTGCGCCAGTGCCGGACGACGCCGGCCCGAGCCGTGTCCCTCAGCTTCCGTCCTCGAGGCAGGGTGATGTGGGGCGTCGGGGACTCGTGCTTCACGCCCCATCCCCAGTGCAAGGCAGCAGTGGTGTGAGACGCCGTTCCCGCCACTCGTAGGGCCGTCGCTCGTGCTTCGACGACGCTGGGTAGTGCGTAGAGCCCGCGGGCGATCCGCCTCACGGATCCCTCGCTCAGCGCCCGGTTCAGGCAGGTCCGGCTGACCAGCGGCGAGAGCTCAGCCCATCGGCACGAGCCGCCATGGTGCGCCAGCAGTGTCTGCACGTCCATGCCGTACAGGTTCACGGAGCGGCGACCACGCGTCGGCGCCCCATCCACAGGCCGACGGACCGCCACGACCTCAGCCACGTCGGCGCTGCCGTGCCTGTCCGGCGGTGCCGGCGGAGTTCGTGGCGGTCCGTGGGGACAGCGGCGGTTCCCCGAGTTCGGGTGCGGAGAAGGTCAGCGGGGGCGGGCGCCGAGGCCCTGGCAGGCCGAGGACCCCGCGTCGACGCCGGCTCGCAGGGCCGCCGACCGCGACCCGCCGCTCAGCCACACCGACAGCAGGCCCGCGTTGAAGGCGTCGCCCGCGCCGGTGGCGTCGACGTGGTCGACGCGCGGCGCCTCCACGACCTCGTCGATGCCCTCGCCGAGCCAGCGAGCCCCGGCCGCCCCGTCCGTGGCGACCACCTCACGCACGTGCCCGAGCACCCGGTCGAACCCGCCGAGCGCGTCCAGCTCCGACGCGTTGGGCAGCAGCAGGTCGATGCCGTCGACCCACGACAGGAACGCGTCCGCGCCCTCGCGCTCGACGAGGGCATGCGCCTGCGGGTCGACCGACACGGTCCAGCCGAGCTCACGGGCCTGCCGCAGCGCCTCGAGACCGCCCGGCCGCGACTCGCGGTCGAGCAGCACGTAGCCGGACACGTGCAGGTGCGGGGTCTCGCGGTCGTCGTGGGGCAGGTCGGCGAACCACACGTCGTCCGGGCAGAAGGCGCGGTTGGCGCCGCGGTCGGGCAGCATGGTCCGCTCGCCCTCGGTGTCGAGCAGCACGGTGACGACGCACGTCGGCAGCACCGGGTCCACGGCGAAGGCGGTGCGCACGCGCCGCTCGGCGAGGTCACCGGCGACGGCGCGCGCGGCGAGGTCGTTGCCGACGCGCGCCACGACGGTCACCGGCATGCCGGCCCAGGCGAGCCAGGCGGCCGAGTTGCCGCCGGCGCCACCGGGCACGAGTCGTACCGACGACGGGGTGTCGGTGCCCCACCGGATCGGGCCGCCGGGTGAGGTGATGACGTCGAGACCGACGTCGCCGACGACGACCACCGAGCGCATCGGTCAGGCCCCCGCGAGGGGGCGGGGGCGCGGCGCGAAGGCCTCGTGCGCCTCCTCCGGGACGACGAGCCGGTCGGACGGGGGAGTGCGCTGGGCCATGCCGACAGCCTATTTCGGCCCACCGCAGCCCACCGCCGAACGACCGGCTCCCACCCCGCGAGGCTCCGGGCGCTACCCGCGGACCGCCGGGCTCCCGCTGCGGGGGCAGCCCGCACACTCGCGCATCCCCGGCAGGGCATAGATGAAGCAGCACGACACCCGACGCGGCTGCGGACCGGTCGCGTGCCCGGCGGCCCCGGCCGCGAGGTGCGACGCCGTCGCCCACGTGTCGTCGACGACGCCCCAGCGCTGCCGTGAGCCCATCCGCACCTCGGGCGCGAAGGCGGCGACGACGTCGTGCACCAGGTCGGAGTACACGGCCCGGGCACGCTCGGCCCGGCGGTGCGCGTCCGGATCGACACCGACGGTGGTCCGGGCGGGGTCGACGACGATGCGTTGCGGGTTGAGCCCCGGCGCGAGCTCGAAGCCCAGCCCCGACGCCTCGGGCACGAGCACCCACGGACCGAGCGCAGCGGCGTGGGCCACGGGCGCCGCGGCCACCTCACACCACCACTGGAGCACGAACGCGGCGGGCACATGCGGCGCGACCGGCACCCCGTGGCGTCGGGACATCTGCTCCCTCAGCGCCTCTCGCCACGGCGCCAGCGGGTCGGCGCCGGCTCGGGCGTGCGCGAGCACGTCGCCGCACCAGATCGTCGCGGCCGACGCGGTCGACGTGACGGTGGTGAAGGGGAGCGCCCGGTCGACGCGTCGCAGCACCTCGACGATGTCCGGCGAGTCAGTGGGACCGGGTCTCCCGGCGCCGCGGGGGTCGCCCGACGCGTGCGCCTCCGGACCGTCCACGTCGCCTCCCGGGTGCCCCTCGCCGGGGTGCCACCCACACCGACGTCCCCGGGGGTGCCGGGGCGGGCACCATCCTCTCGCTAGAATCCCGTGATCGTGACCCACGCTGCCCTGCCTCTGCCCTTCGACGCGATCGGACGCGTCGTCGACCAGCACGTGGCCGAGCTCATCGCGTTCCGTCGCGACCTGCACACCCACCCCGAGCTCGGGCGTGGCGAGGTCCGCACCACCGCGGCGATCGCCGACCGCCTCGAGACCGCCGGCATCCGGGTGCGCCGGCTGCGCGGCACCGGCCTCGTCGCCGACCTCGGCGCCCCCGACCCCGGCCAGCGCATCGCGCTCCGCGCCGACATCGACGCCCTGCCGATCCGCGAGGCCACCGGCCTCGACTTCGCCTCCGGCACCGACGGCGTCAGCCACTCGTGCGGGCACGACGTGCACACCACGGCCCTGCTCGGCGCGGCGCTCGCGCTGAAGAAAGAGGAAGGCCGGCTCGCCGCGGCCGGCATCGGGGCCCGGCTCGTCTTCCAGCCCGCCGAGGAGCTGATGCCCGGGGGCGCCGAGGACGTCGTGGCCCAGGACGGCCTCGTCGGGGTCGACCGGATCTTCGCGCTGCACTGCGACCCCAACCTCGACGCCGGACAGGTCGGCCTGCGCGTCGGCCCCATCACGGCGGCCGCCGACCAGGTCGAGGTCGTCCTCATGGGTCGTGGCGGTCACACCTCGCGGCCGCACCTGACCCAGGACCTCACCTACGCGCTGGCCAAGGTCGTCACCGACGTCCCGGCCGTGCTGTCGCGGCGTCTCGACCCGCGCGCCGGGGCCGCCCTCGTCTGGGGCTCGGTCCACTCGGGCGGCGCCCACAACGTCATCCCGTCCTCCGGGAAGGTCGGCGGCACGCTGCGGATGCTCGACGCGAGCATCTGGGACGGCGTCGAGCGCCTCCTCGAGGAGGTCGTGCACGCGGTCGTCTCGCCGTACGCGGTGCACGCCGACGTCACGATCACCAAGGGCGTCCCCCCGGTCGTCAACGACGCCGGCTGCATCGACGCGCTCACCGCGGCCGTCACCGGCGCCGGGGCGTTCGTCGCGCCGACGCCGCAGTCGCTCGGCGGCGAGGACTTCGCGTGGTACCTGACCCACGTGCCCGGCGCGATGGCCCGGCTGGGCACGCGCACCCCCGGCGGCCCGACGTACGACCTGCACCGTGGTGACCTCGTCGTCGACGAGGACGCGATCGCCATCGGCGCCCGGACGCTCGCGGGCGTTGTCTTCTCGGCGGCCGCCGCCCGCGCGTCCGACGCGGACCGCCCGCGCCGCCTCGGCATCGCCCGCTGAGCGACGCGGTTCCCAGGTTCTCCCGACCTTTCCAGGCCCCTTTCCCGGGCCTTTCCCGGGCCTTTCCTGCACGCCATGACACAGATCACCGAGCGTGTCCTGTCGATCTCACGACACAGCGGTCGCGGATCGATAACACTTCCCGTGACTTCCGCCGAGCAGCGCAGATCCTCGTCGGCCGGGGTCTACAGTTCCCTTGCATCTGGGCCGATGTCGTCGTCGGCCCGACGATTTTCCTAAGGAGCACCTCTTGCGTCACGCAACGAAGGTCGCGGCTGTCGTCGCCGCCGCCGCTCTCGGCCTCGCGGCCTGCGGCAGCAGCACCGACAACACGACGTCCCCCGGCAGCACGGGCGGGTCCACCGGCGCCACCGGCGGCACGCTCAAGATCGGTATGGCCTACGACGTGGGTGGCCGCGGCGACCAGTCGTTCAACGACGCCGCCGCTGCCGGCCTCGACAAGGCCAAGGCCGAGCTCGGTGCCGACACCAAGGAGGCCGCGGCCGTCAACGGCGAGCCCGAGTCGGCTCGCAAGGAGCGCCTCCAGCAGCTGATCGACGCCGGCTACAACAACATCGTCGCCGTCGGCTTCGCGTACGCCAAGGCCGTCGGCGAGACCGCCAAGGCCAACCCCGACGTCAAGTTCGCCATCGTCGACGACTCGTCGCCCGACTCGGCCGGCCCGAACGTCGACCAGATCACCTTCGCCGAGGAGCAGGGCTCCTACCTCGTCG
>JAEWFB010000492.1 GCA_023389095.1 Actinomycetes bacterium | reverse complement strand
GACGAACCCGTCCGCGTCGCCCTCGCCGGGCGGTCGCGGGAGAAGCTCGAGGCCCTGCGCGCCGAGCTCGCCGGCGCCGACCCCGTCGCGTCGCGGTGGGACGTCGTCGCCGTCGATGCCGCCGACGCGGCCGGGCTGCGGGACCTCGCGGCGCGGACCCGCGTGCTCGCCACGACCGTCGGGCCCTACGTCGAGCACGGCCGCGAGGTGGCCCGGGCGTGTGCCGAGCAGGGCACCCACTACGCCGACCTCACCGGCGAGGTCCTCTTCGTGCGCTGGTCGCTCGACGAGCTCGACGCCCGCGCCCGGCAGAGCGGTGCGGCGATCGTGCACGCCTGCGGCTTCGACTCGATCCCCTCGGACCTGGCCGTGCTGCTCACGGCGCGCCGGGCGGCGGCCGACGGCGAGGGCACCCTGGCCGACGTCACGCTGCGGGTCCGGTCGATGCGCGGCGGGTTCTCCGGGGGCACCGTCGACTCCATGCGCCGCCAGGCCGTCGCAGCGCGCACCGACGCGGGCGCGCGACGGCTGCTCGCGGACCCGTACGCCCTGAGCACGAGGCGTGCCGACGAACCGAGCAGCAACGGCGGGCGGGGCCGCGGCCTCGTCGGCGGGCTGCGTCGTCTCGTGCCGGTCGACCGCGATCCTCGGAGCGGCCGGTGGAGCGGCCCGTTCGTCATGGCCTCGTTCAACACCCGGGTCGTGCGCCTGTCGAACACGCTGACCGACTGGTCCTACGGGCGAGGCCTGCGCTACCGGGAGGTCGTCGACGTCGGTCGTGGCCCGCTGTCACCGGTGCTGGCCGCGGGCCTGGGCGTGGGGCTGGTCGGCGGGGTGGCCGGGCTGTCGTTCGCGCCGACGCGCGCCGCGCTCGACCGCTTCCTGCCCGCGCCCGGGGAAGGACCCAGTGCCGAGCAGCGCGCCGCCGGCCGGTTCCGCATGGACGTGCACGCGCAGACGTCGACCGGCGCCCGCTACGTGGCGCGCGTCGCCGCCCCCCTCGACCCCGGCTACGGCGGGACGGCCGTGATGTTCGGGGAGTCGGTGCTCGCCCTCGCGCGGGACGACGGGCTGCCGCGGCGCACCGGGGTCTGCACCCCGGCGACGGCGATCGGCGAAGGGCTCGCCGAGCGGCTCGTGGCCCAGGGCTTCACCCTCGACGTGGAGCGCGAACCGACCTCCTGACCAACCCCCAAAGAGATGCTTGACGGTAGCGCCGCCGGCGCGCCATACTCCCAAACATGTCTTTGGAGGAAGGGCGGATCAGCGAGCTCCGCGCCACGGCCCACCCGCTGCGGCTGCAGATGCTCTCGCTGCTCACCGGCGCCGAGCTGAGCGCCGCCGAGGTCGCCCGCGAGCTCGACATCACCCAGGCCAACGCCAGCTACCACCTGCGGCTGCTGGAGTCGGCCGGCCTGCTCGAGATCGCCGGCGAGGAGACGGTTCGCGGCGGGCGCGCGAAGAAGTACCGCCACCCGTGGGACGCGCCACCGGCGCGTCCGGCCGGTGCCCGTGACGAGGACCGTCTCGCCTACGTCCGCGTGCTCGCCGACATGATCCCGCGCCGGTTCGTCGACCGGGAGCGCGGCGTCCCGAGCCGCTTCACCGACGCCGACCTCTGGGTCGAGCCCGAGGTGTGGGACCGCGTCTGTGCCCTCGTCGACGAGGCGAGCACCCTGCTGCACGCGTCGGCCCGGCCCCCACGCACCGAGGGCACGGTCCGGACGGCGCTGTCGGTGGCCGCGTTCCGCCTGCGGGCGGGGCAGGAGGAGGCATGAGGCTGCGCCAGTCCTTCGGGGCGCTGGCGGACCGCCGGTTCGCCTGGTACTTCGCCGCCCGCACCGTCTCGACGGTCGGGTCGGTCATGGCGCCCGTGGCGCTCGCCTTCGCCGTGCTGCACGTCGACGAGTCCGCGGGCGCGCTCGCACAGGTGCTCGGTGCGCGGACCCTCGCGATGGTCGTCTTCCTCCTCGTCGGCGGGGTCATCGCCGACCGGTTCTCCCGGATCACCGTCATGCAGGTGTCGCACGCACTGACCCTGCTCACCCAGGGCGCGGCCGCCGCGCTCGTCATCAGCGGGCACGCCACGCTGACCCAGCTGACCGTCATCGAGGCGCTCAACGGCGCCGTCTCGGCCTTCACGATGCCGGCGATGATGGGCATCGTGCCGCTCGTCGTCGAGCGGTCGCGCCTGCAGCAGGCCAACGCCCTGCTCTCCTTCAGCCGCAGCGGCCTCGCCGTCGTCGGGCCGGCCGTCGCCGGTGGGCTCGTCGTGTCGGTCGGGCCGGGCTGGGCGCTGGCCGTGGACGCGGCGACGTACGTCGTCGCCATCGTGTGCCTGTCACGGGTGCGGCTGCCGCGGACCGACGCACCGGCGTCCTCGGGTGCCAGGCCCCGGTCCTCGATGGTGCGCGATCTCCGGGAGGGCTGGAGCGAGTTCACGCGGCGGCAGTGGCTCTGGGTCGTCGTCCTCGTCTTCGGCCTCCTCAACGCCATCCACATCGGCGTCCTCGGGGTGCTCGGCCCGCTCGTGGCCACGACGAACCCCGCGATCGGGGAGGCCGGCTGGGGGGTCATCCTGTCGGCCGAGGCGGTCGGCACGGTGCTCATGACGCTCGTCATGCTGCGCCTGCGCCTGCCGCACCCGCTGCGGGCCGGCATGCTCGCGATGACCGTCCTGGCCCTGCCGATGGCGATGCTCGGCCTCGACCCCTCACTCGTGCCGGTCGCCCTCGCCTTCCTCGTCGCGGGCGCTGCCGTCGAGGTCTTCGGGGTCGGGTGGTCGACGGCGCTGCACGAGCACGTCCCGCTCGCGGTGCTGTCCCGGGTGTCGAGCTACGACGCCCTCGGCTCGTTCGTCGCGATGCCGGTCGGCACGTTCCTCTACGGGTGGCTCGCCTCGGTGGTCGACCTCGAGACCCTCCTCGTCGGCAGCGCCGTCGTCTACCTCGTCGTCGCCCTGTCGGCCCTGCTGTCGCGCTCGGTGCGCGACCTGACGCACGACGACGTCGCCGACGAGCCGAGCACGACGCAGCCGGACGGCCAGGCCCTCGAGGCGAGGTCCTGACCGCCCGGATCCGACGCGTCGGTCAGCGGATCGTGACCCCGTTGTGCGCGGCCATGACCCGCTGCAGCGCGCGGGAGTCGACGAGGGTCGGGCTCGCCGACGACTGCCGACCCCAGCCGTAGGAGTAGTCCATGACCGGTGCCGGGACCAGCCGGCGCCACTCGGCGAGCATCGCCTGCATCTGCGTGGCCGTGGGCAGGCGGTAGTACCCGCCGGCGATGTTCTGCTGGCCGAAGGTCTGGAAGACCGGCACGATCGCCGACAGGGGGATGCCGGCCTGACGGGCGGCGGTGACCTTCTCGCGGATCTTCGTGACCGGGCACGTGGGGGAGGCGACCGAGCAGGGGTACGGGTCGATGCCGACGAGGTCGACGTGGCTGACCGCGGTCCGGAACGGGCGGTAGTCGACGATCTTGGACAGGACGACGAACGACTTCTGCGTCCCGTGGCTGCGGGAGCGGATGTAGTCGGCGCGACTGGCCAGCGCGGCCGGGCCCCGCGGGCAGGCGGCGATGTGGGGCTCGTCGGACAGGTAGTAGCCGAAGACCTTCGGGTTGCCGGCGAGGCGGTCGACGGTCGCGCGGAAGGCCGCGTCGGCGGGCGTCGGGCACTTCTGCCCGAGCCACACGAGGCCCTGGACGCCGGTGGGCAGGCTCGGGACGCCGGAGGCGCCGACGTCGAAGACGGTGTAGCCGAGGCCCTTCGGGGCGGTGGAGCCGTGGAGGTTGGTGACGAAGTGCTTCGTCGCGGGTGCTGCCGCGACGACGTCCGTCGCAGCCGCCGAGGGGACGAGGAACACGGCGGCCGACGCGGCGAGCAGGACGCGTCGGAGGTGGCGGACGAGTGGGCGGGTGGGGACGGGTT
>JAEWFB010000449.1 GCA_023389095.1 Actinomycetes bacterium | reverse complement strand
GGTTCGAGCCCGGTCGTCCGCTCCAGCAGGAAAGGCCTCACGACTCCGGTCGTGGGGCCCTTCCGTTGGCGGTCCGGCTGCCCCGGATCGTGTTCCACCCGAGGGCGATTGGCGCAGTGGTAGCGCGCTTCCTTGACACGGAAGAGGTCACTGGTTCAAACCCAGTATCGCCCACCCGCAGCAGACAGCCCCTGACCGGAGAGAACCCCGGTCAGGGGCTGTCGGCTTCGGCGGGAGCGGTGTGCGCCCGTGCCCGACCACCGCGAGCGCCGATGACCGTCCGGACGGGGTCGGCTCCGTCCGGACGGGGACCGGCTCGCGGTGGCCGAGATCGCGCTCAGCGACCGCCGAAGCTCTCGAGGAGGATCTCGCGCTCACCCTCGGTGAGGTTGGTGGCGATGAGCGTGTTGTGCAGCCCGCGGAAGCGCTCACCCACGCGGTCCAGGTCGCCGTCCTCGGTGACGACGAAGAGCGCCGAGGTGCCGGGCGTCACCTGGGTCCGGATCGTCTCGAGCTGCTCCTTGGTGATCCCCGAGTCCTCGGTCATCTTGCTGATGGCTCCGAGGCCCGCACCCACGACGCCTCCCACGACCGGGACGAAGAAGAGGGCGCCGATCAGTACTCCCCACAGGGCGCCCCACCCGGTGCTGCGCCACTTGTCGTCGTTGCCGTGGGACATCTGTGGCTTGGCCTCGCCCTCGGGCCACGTGACGACCGCGTGGTCGATGATCTTGATGATCCCGTCGGTCTGGCAGCCCTCGAGGACGGACTCGGCCTGTGCGGCGCCGCCCGGGTCGTCGAACTTCCACACCGTGAAAGCAGCCATGTCGTGCTCCTTCTCCTGGCGCCGCTGGCCGGTCGGCCATCCGGCGGTGGTTGCGATGCTGTCGGTCCGGGCCGGTGCGTCACGGGGACGCGCATGTCCCGCGAGGACCACCCTGCCGTTCGTGGCTTCGCGGATCGTCCCCCTCGCAGGCTGAGATCCGGGCCGGCCACGAAGCGGCGAGCCGGGGCGGACTACGGCCGGGAACCAGCGGTGGCGTGCCCCGAAGCGGTGGTCGGCAGGGTCAGCGAGGTGGCGGACGCCGCCGCGGCGGCGGAGTCCTGGATGGTGCCGCGGGCAGCCTGGTGGCGGCCCATGACGACCGCCATGGCGACGCCGGCGAGACTGATGACCGCCATGACCCAGGAGGCTGCCGCGAGGCCAGAGGCCAACGCGTCCCCGCGCGGCAGCCCGGCGGCCGTGCGGTCGGCGATCACCCCGCCGTAGATCGTGGCGGCCAGTGCGGTGGCCACGGCGGCCCCGACGTACCGGGCCATGTTGGAGACCCCGGAGGCCGAGCCGACCTGGTTCGCCGGGACGCAGGCCGTGGAGGCCGAGGAGGCCGGACCGTTCGAGAGCCCCATGCCCACGGCCACGGCGACCAGGGGCAGCAGGAAGGCCCGGTAGGCCCACGACGCGTCGACGAAGCCGATGGCGGCGAAGCCGACGGCGGTCAGGAGGAACCCGAGGCCCACCACCTGGCGTCCGCCGAGTCGGGCCGTGAGTCGCGGCACCGCGGCCGCGATGGCGACGAGGCCGACGGTGGCAGGCAGGGTGGCGAGCCCGGCCTGCAGGGTCGTGAATCCCAGCGTGTCCGGGTCCTGGAAGTACAGGCTGAGCAGGTACATCAGCGCGTTGATGGTGCCCGCGCCGATGAGGATGGCGATCGTCGAGCCGACGAGGACCCGGTTGCGCAGCAGTGCGAGGTCGAGCATGGGCACGGCGACCCGCTGCTCCACCATGACGAAGCCGACGCCCGCGACGACCCCGATCGCGAGGCACCCGATGGTCGCGGCCGACACCCAGCCCCACGAGCTGCCCTTGCTCAGGGCCAGGATGACCGGCCCCAGGGTCAGGGCGATGAGGACGGAGCCGGCGTAGTCGATGGACCGCGAGCGCGTCGGGTCACGTGACTCCGAGACCTTGGCCGCCGCGATGAGGATGCAGACGGCGCCGATGACGGCATCGACCCAGAAGAGCCCCTGCCACCCGGCGACCGTCACGAGCGCACCGCCCATCAAGGGCCCCGCCGCCGCGCCCACGGCCGCTGCCGCTCCCCACAGCGACACGGCCCGCAGCTGTGCCTCGCCGCTGTTGGCGACCGACAGCAGGCTGAGGCCACAGGCGAGGATCGTGGCGCCGGCCGCTCCCTGGATGAAGCGACCGGCGATGACGGCACCGCCGGAGTGGGACAGGGCGATGAGGACGCACGACACGACGAAGAGCACGAGGCCGAGCTGGAAGACGCGCTTGCGACCGAAGACGTCGCCGAGCGAGCCCGACGTCACGATGACGGCGGCACCGACGAGGGAGTAGCCGGTGACCGCCCACTGCAGGGTCGTGACGTCCGTGCCGGTGTCGGCGCTGATGGCGGGCAGCAGGATGCTCACGGCGGAGGTGTTGGCGTTGACCACGAAGGTCGACAGGCACGTCGCGGCGAGGACGCCACCGGCGCCGGCGGTCGCGGCCGCCCCGGACCCCACCGAGCCACCGGTGCCGACGGGCGAGGTCCTACCGGACATGGTCGTCGGCGAGGCGCTGGAGCAGGAGCGCCTGGGTCACGATCAGTTTCTCGATCTCGGTCACGTCGACGCTCTCGTCCGACGCGTGGATCCGGGCCGCGGCCACGTCCTCGGGTCCCCAGAGGACGAACTCCGCGTCCGGAGCCGCATGCTGCAGGGTGCGCAGCAGCGGGATCGACCCGCCGCAGCCCGCCTCGCCGGCCGGGCGACCGAAGGCCTCGCTCAGCGCCTCGCGCGCGGCGGCGTACCGGGGACCGTCGGTGCGGCAGAGGAACGGCGGGGCCTCCTTGGTGCGGCGCACCTCCACCTGGGCCCCCCACGGCGCGTGCGTCTCGAGGTGCCGGACGAGTGCGTCGAGCTCGGCGGCGGGTTCGGACCCGGGGACGATCCGCATCGAGATCTTCGCGCTGGCCTCCGGGATGAGGACGTTGGACGACGCGGCGATGCTCGTCATGTCGAGACCGATGGCGTTGACCGACGGACGGGCCCAGAGCCGGCTGCCGATCGGACCGCTGCCGGTGAGCTCGACCCCGTCCAGGACGTCGGCGCTCGACCTGAGGTCGTCCTCGCTGAGGTCCGCGCCGTCCCACACGGTCTCCGAGACACCCTTGATGGTGACGTTGCCCTGGTCGTCGTGCAGCGTCGAGAGCAGGCGGGCGAGCGCCATCATGGCGTCGGGAGCGGGCCCGCCGAAGACCCCGGAGTGCAGGGGGTGCTCGAGGGTGCGCACGGTGACGATGCAGGCGACGTCGCCGCGCAGGGCCGTCGTGAGCGCCGGTTCGCCGACACGCAGGTTGCCCATGTCGCAGATGACGAACAGGTCGCAGGCGAACAGCTCGGGGTGGGCCTCGACGAAGGCCTCGAGGTTGCTCTCGGTCTCCTCCATGCCCTCGAGGATGAGCTTGACGGTGCACGGCGGCTTGCCGTCGAAGACGCGCAGCGTGCCGAGGTGCGCCACCAGCCCGCTGATGTCGTCGGCCGCGCCCCGCCCGTACACGCGCCCGTCCTCCTTGCGCGTCGGCGTCCACGGGTCGCTCGTCCAGCCCTGCTCGGGCGGTGCCGGCTGCACGTCGTAGTGGGCGTACAGCACGACGACGGGCGAGCCCTCGGGCCCCGGGATCTCGCCGTAGATCGGCGGGTATCCCGACGGCACGTCCATGAGCCGGGCATCGGTGAAGCCGGCGTCGCGGAACAGCTGCAGCGTCGTCCTCGCCATCTGCTCGACGGGCTCCGACGGGTACCCGGGGAAGGCCACCGACGGGATCCTGATGAGAGCCTCGAGGTCGTCGACGACGCCGGACATGAGGTCCGTGGTCCGGGCCGCGATCTCCTGTGCGTGCATGGTCAGTCCTTCGGGTCGGTGCGGTCTGGAGTGGCTGGATTACCTGCGGTCAGAAGAAGATCCCGCCGATGAGAGCGCCCACGGCGATGGTGACCACCGACATGACGAGCATCGGGACGAAGAAGCTGTGGTCGAGCAGCTTGGTCCCGAGCTTCGTCGTGCCGGTGAGGTCGAAGTTGGCTGCGGCGATCTGGGTGCCGTTGGCCGGCAGGGTGTAGACGCCGCTCAGGGCGCCGGCCCACATGCCGGTGACCACACCCGCCGGCAGCCCGGCGGCCAGGCCGATCGGCACGATGGTCCGCGTCGCCGTCGACTGGCTCGTGGTCAGCGCGGCCACGAGGAAGACGGCGAGCGCGAAGATGAACTGCCAGCTGGTGACCCAGCCGCCGATCGTCGAGACGATGTAGTCCTCGTGGGCGGAGATGAAGGTCGCGGTCAGCCACGCGATCCCGAAGAGGGCGATCGCCGAGATCATGCCGGCCTTGAACACCGACTGGTCCGGGACCGTCTTCACCTCGGGCTTGCCGAGGAAGAGGATCGCCACACCGACGACGAACATCACCATGACGATGGTCGTCGTCATGTCGATGGGCACCGACTCGCCGCCCTCGGCGGCGAAGGCCGGTCGCAGCTGGGGGAAGAGGCCGAGCACGACGATGGCGACGACGCCGAAGAGGAAGGCCAGGGCCGAGTTCCGGCCCTCCCTGGTGTAGGTGAGCCGCGACGACGCGGACTCGCCGGACCCGGCCAGCTGCGGGGGCAGGAGCGCCCCCGAGGCGATCTTGGCCTGCACCTCCGGGTCGTCGTCGAGGTTCTTCCACATCCGGTTCACGACGAGTGCCGTGACGGCGATGCCCACGACGCACGCCGGGATGGTGATCGCGAGGATCTGCGTCAGGCCCAGGTTGTACGGGGCGACATCGGTCAGGGTGAGCATCGCCGCCATGGCGGCCGAGACGGGTGAGGCCGCCAGGGCCATGCCCGACTGGACGACGGTCACCGTGAGGGGTCGCGCCGGGCGGATGTTGTTCTTGTACGACACGTCGTAGATGACCGGGAGCAGCGGGTAGATGATGTTGCTCGTCCCCGCTCCGATGGAGAAGAGGAACGCCGTCAACGGGGCGATGAGGGTGATCTGCCGCGGTCGCTTCTCGATGACGTTCGCGGCCACCGAGACCATCCAGTCGATGCCGCCGGCGGCCTGCATCATCGCGGCCGAGGTGACGACCGCGAGGATGATGGCGAGCGCGGCCGCGGGGGGCTCTCCGGGCGGCTCGCGGAAGACGAAGACGAGGACGAAGACGCCCAGGCCGCCCCAGAGGCCGACCCCGACGCCCCCCGCCCGGGTGCCCATGACGATCGCCCCGAGCACCACGAGTGCCTCGAGCACGAAGCTGACGCTCATGTCGGTTCCTCCCTGCGGTCGTGATGGGCGGGCTCAGCCCGGCTTGCACTGGGTGGCGAGGGACTGGGACAGGGCCGCGTACGCCGAGCTGACGTCCTTGAGCGACTGCGTCAGCTCGGGGGCGGCGGCCTGGAACGCGCCCTTGCTCGCCGCGGCGAGGGTCTGCTTGAAGCTCTCGAGGTTCGCGCGCAGCGTCGAGATGGCGCTGTCGTAGCGGCCTTCGGTGACCGCCTGCAGCTGGTCGAGCCTGGCCAGCGCCGCATCGACCCGGGCCGCGAGCGCGGAGACCTGGCTGGGGTCGGGCTTGAGGGCCTTGAGGTCCTCGACCGCGGTCGCGAAGCTCTTGGCGTTGGCGCACAGGCCCTGCGCCGTCAGGTCGAAGCCGCATCCGGACAGCAGGAGGGTGGCGGCCACGGCTGTTGCCGCAGCCAGCCGGCGCACGGGCTGGTGACTCATCACCGGTCATCTCCCTCGGGGTTCTGGGTGACGATGGCCACGAGGATCCGGCACGTCACCCCTAGGGGGTCCGGGAAGAAGCCGTGGGTGGCCTGCAGCCGGCCCACGTCCAGATGACGTGAGCCGACCAGGCCCCGCTCCTCACCGACGGTCGACACGAACTCGATCGTCGGATGGGAGAGTTCCGGGTCGTCGCGGAGCAGGTGCAGCAGCTCCGGACACCCGGCGACCCCCGACTTGTCGTCCGCCCCGAGGATCGTCGTGCCGTCGGTGCGGTTGACCGCGTCCGCTGGCCGGAGTACGGCTGCGGGCGCTGGGCTCATGCCAGGGCCCGGGCCTTGATCTGGGAGAACTCCTCGGGGGAGATGGCGCCGCTGTCGAGCAGCGACTTGGCCTGGTACAGCTGGTCTGTGGTCGAGGCGGTCGACCCGCCTGCGACGCTGCGGATGTACTTCTCCTGCGCGGCCATCTGGGCCTCAGCGGCCTGCATCTCGCGCTCGGCCATTCCCCGGCCACGGACGATGAGGTAGATGAGGGAGGCGAGCAGGGGGAAGATGAAGAGCACGAGCACCCACAGCACCTTCGAGAACCCACCGAGCTCCTTGTCCCGGAACAGGTCTCCGAAGATGTGGAAGAGCATGATGAGGTAGGCCACGAAGAAGAAGGACCACACAAGCAGCCAGAAGAAGCTCCAGAAGTCCATGGTGAGCCAGTCCTTTCGTTGTCGCGACTCGTCGCGGTAGCGGTCATGGGAACCGCTTCGCCCTCAGCCTCTCCCCGCCGAACAAACCCGGCATCGCACTCTGCGAGGTAGATCGGGCGGTCACGGGTCCCGGTGGGTGCGGTCCGCCGCAGCACCTCCCGGCTCGTCCATGAGCTGCGTCGAGGTGACCTCCAGACCGAGGGCCGTGAGGGTGCCGAGCACCGCCACGAGCTCTTGGCTGTCGTGCACCCGGACCGTCAGCGTCGTGCGGGTCCCGTCGCTGTCACACCACGTCGCGTAGGGCCAGACGTCGCGCTCGTCCACCTCGCCGTTCACGATCACCACGGCTTGCATCGGCATCCTCCTTCTCCGGAAGGACTTCGCGTCACCCGCAGCATGCCGAGGACGGACCGCGGCCGCGTCACTTCATGGGGAGTAGATCCGGCCGGTTTCTCGAGGACGCACCCTCGCGGACGAGCGTCAGTACAGCTCGAGCTCGGCAGCCCGGCGGATGGCGGCGCGGCGGCTGCTGACGCCGAGCTTCTGGTAGATGTGCGCGATGTGGGTCTTGGCCGTGTGCAGCGAGATGTACTCCGCCTCGGCGATCTCGGCGTTGGTGAGGTTGGTGGCGAGGTAGCGCA
>JAEWFB010000443.1 GCA_023389095.1 Actinomycetes bacterium | reverse complement strand
GTCGCCACACCGGAGGACCCGGCCAGCGCCAGGCTGGGGGAGAGCTTCTACTCGTTCTGGCCACGTACGGTCTGGGGCAGCCTCATCTCGGCGTGGCGGCTGGAGACCGGCCGCTTCCGTCTGCGCCACAGGAGCCCGTGGACGCTGCGTAACAACCTGCTCAACGCCGGGCTCATGACCGTCCTACTCTTCGCCCTGCTGATCGCGGTGTTCGGGTGGCGGCTCGTGCCCTTCCTGTTCCTGCAGGCGATCGTCGGCTTCTCGCTGCTGGAAGCGGTCAACTACCTCGAGCACTACGGATTGTGCCGCCGGCGCACCGCCACCGGCCGCTTCGAGAAGGTCGACCCACGGCACAGTTGGAACAGTGACCGCGTCGTCACCAACGTGTTCCTCTTCCAGTTGCAACGCCACAGCGACCACCACGCCAACCCGCTGCGTCGCTACCAGACGCTGCGCAGCTTCGACGTCTCGCCGCGACTGCCCGGAGGCTACGCCTCGATGGTGTTGCTCGCTCTCGTCCCGCCGCTGTGGTACCGGGTGATGAACCCACGGGTTCTGGCCCACTACGGCGGCGACCTGAACCTCGCCAATCGCCACCCCCGCGCCGAGGCCCGGCTGCGTCGCCGCTACGGCCGGCCCGCCGCGGACACCACAGCGGTTCCCGCCGCCTGACCCGGCCCGGGACGTGTGGGGCTGACGGCACCTCTCTGTGTCAAGGCGTAGGATCTCTGTTCCTGCACGGAACGGGCCGTGTTCGGCCGGTCGCGCCGCTTCGGCCTCGCCGGGCGCCGTGGCGTCTGGGACGAAGGGTGGAGACCCCGGATGCACCAGCGGATCCTGCTGCGAGCCCGCAAGGGCCCGTTCGACGTTGTCACCGCCGAGGAGACCTACGAGCGGGACTGGATCGGTAAGAACAGCGGCAACCTGGTCTTCAGCCACGCCGCGCACAAGCTGCTGGCGACCTCGGCGGCGGAGATCACCCCGTCGCGGTTCCGGGCGGACCCGCGCGATGCCGACGAGATCAACGAGAAGTACGACGTCTTTGTGATCCCGCTGGCGAACGCGTTTCGCCATGACTACGCGAACCGGTTGATATCGATGGCCCGGCTGATCGAGCGGCTCAAGATTCCGGTGGTGGTGCTCGGGGTCGGGGCGCAGACGGACGTGGACGGCGGCTTGGAGTCCCTGCGTCCGATCGACGAGCCGGTGAAGGCGTTCTGCCGGGCGGTGCTGGACCGGTCGCACAGCATCGGCGTACGCGGCGAGATCAGCGAGAGCTACCTGCGTGCGCTGGGTTTCTCCGCCGTCGAGCAGATCGGCTGTCCGTCGATGTTCCTGCACGGCGACAGTCTGCGGGTCGAGAAGGCGAAGGCGGCCCTGGACGCCGAGGACCGGCTCGCGTTCGTCATCTCGCCGTACGTCCGCGCGTTGGCCCCGCTCGTCCGGCACCACCACCAGCGCTACCCGAACCTGCGCTACATCGCGCAGGGCCTGTACGCCCTGGGCACCCTGCTCTACGGTGACGCACCGAACTTGCGCGGCAAGACCGACGACATGCCGATCCACACCTCGCATCCGCTCTTCGTCGAGGACAAGGTGCGGATGTTCATGGACCCGTGGCCCTGGATGGAGTATCTCGCCGGGTTCGACTTCGCCTTCGGCACCCGGATCCACGGCACCATCACGGCGCTGATCTCCGGCACTCCCGGGTATCTCCTCGCACACGACTCGCGCACCCTGGAACTGGCCCGCTACTTCGACATCCCGCACCGGTTGATGCGCGACGTGCCGGCCGACGTCGACGCCGCCCACCTCTACGAGGAAGCCGACTACACGGCCCTGAACGAGGGCCACAAGGAGCGGTTCGCGCGGATCAGCGCGTTCCTCGCCAGGCATGACCTCGGCCTGTCGTTCGCCGACGGGGACAGCGCCACCCGCTTCGACGAGCAGGTCCGCCGAACCGTCTACCCGCCGGCGGTCCGGCCGGTCTCCGCCTACACCGCCGAGGAACTGCTGGCGCGCATGCAGTGGCTACGGGACGAGAACCAGACGCTGCAGCAGAAGCTCAAGGCACGCCGCGCGCAGCCACTGCGCGACCAGGTCAAGCAGGCGGTGGGCAGCCGGGTCCGCCGGATGCTGTCACGCTGACCGGCGTACGCCTGCGCAGGCTCCGCCGGCCGCGAATCGCGAGAACCCTTCTTATTCTCATTGACCGGCATTACGCTCTGGGCCAGCCCTGAGGTGCATCACATCGGAGGTTCCTATGAGGACGATGACCATCCGTCGCACGACTGCACTCCGTCTGGTGTCCGGCGCACGCCGGCTGTGGATCGAGTGGTGCTGGTAACTGCCGGCCCGGCGGGCGCTCCCGGGCGCCCGCCCCTGCGGCGCCGGGCCCTGCGGTGACGGACGGCGCGGAGCGCTACGACTGCCACCGCGACCACGGACCGTACGCCGGGGTCTCGGCCTTCCTCGGTCGCGTCGCCGCCGACCGGCCCCGCCTGGCGGCCCGGCACGCGGTCGAACTGCACGCGATCGTTCCCCGGCGCGATCCGGCGGCCCGGCCGGCTGCCGAGGAGGAGCCGATCCGCTTCCACCCGGCCCGTCGTACCGCCTGCCTGGCCTACGGCGCGGCGGAGCTGGTGGCAGCCTGGGCCGGCACGCTCCGGCGGCCCGTGACCGTCCGGTTCGATCACGTCGCCAGCGCCGACGAGACGACAGCCGAACTGCTGGGCGCGCTGGCCCGCCGGCTCGGGCCTTCCCCGCTGCGCCTCGACC
>JAEWFB010000296.1 GCA_023389095.1 Actinomycetes bacterium | reverse complement strand
ACGACGACCGGGCCGAACACCTCCTCGTCCCAGGCGTTCTCGCCGTCGGGGACGTCGGCGAGCACGGTCGGCTGCAGCACCCCGTCGACGACGTCGCCGCCGTGCACGATGGTGCCGCCGGCGTCGACGGCGGAGGCGACCCAGGACCGGACGCGCTCCGTGGATGCCGCGTCGATGAGCGCCGACACGCGCGTCGACGCCTCCCGCGGGTCGCCGACGGCGACGTCGCCGATGCGTCGGGCGAGCGCGTCGAGGAACGCCTCGCGGGCCGGCTCGACGACGAGGACGCGCTGCACGCTGATGCACGCCTGGCCCGACGCGTAGTAGCCACCGCGGACGACGGCGTCGGCGGCCGCCTCGACGTCGGCATCGGCCGCGACGACGAGCGCCGCGTTGGAGCCGAGCTCGAGGAGCACCTTCGTCGGTGCGGCGTCCCTGGCGATGCGGTGGCCGACCGCCGCCGAGCCGGTGAACGAAACGGCGGCCACGCGGGGGTCGGTCGTCAGCGCGACCCCGACGTCGACGCCGCCGGTGACGAGCTGGACGGCGCCGCGTGGCGCTCCGGCCGCAGCGAGCGCCTCGCGGACGACGTGGACCATCCAGAGCGTCGCGAACGGCGTCTGCGGGGCCGGCTTGACGACGACCGGGCAGCCGGCGGCGAGGGCCGGGGCGAGCTTGTGGGCGGCGAGCAGCAGCGGGTAGTTGTAGCCCGCGATGCCGACGACGACGCCGACGGGCTTGCGCACCCAGAAGCCCACGAGCCCCTCGCCGCTCGGCAGGAGGTCGAGGGGCACCGTCTCGCCGTGCAGGCGGGCGACCTCCTCGGCCGCGGTGAGGAGCGTCAGCAGGGTGCGGTCGACCTCGACCCGGCAGTCGACGAGCGGCTTGCCGGTCTCGAGGACGAGGAGGCGCTCGAGGTCGTCGCGCCGCTCGGTGAGACGCCGGTGGGCTTCGGTGAGGGCGGCACGCCGGACGTGCGAGGGCAGGCCCGCGACGGTGCCACGTAGGTCGTGGGCGACCGAGATCGCCTGCTGGGCAAGGGCGCTCGTGCCGACGGGCGCCTCGGCAACGAGCTCTCCGGTGTAGGGGAAGTGCACGGGTGTGGTCGTCCCGGGGTCGAGCCACTCCTCCCCGACGGGGAGCCCGGCGGGGTGGTCGGGCGTGTAGGTCGTCGTGCTCGTCACCGAGGGTCTCCCAGGAGGTCGGAGGCGCCCGCGCCCTCGAGGGCACGGCGCATGCTGGGCGCCGCCCGCAGAAGGCGCTGGGTGTAGGGGTGCTGCGGGTCCGCGAAGACCTGCGCGGTCGGGCCGGCCTCGACGATCTCGCCGGCGTTCATCACGGCGATGCGGTCGCAGAGATGGCGCACGACGGACAGGTCGTGCGAGACGAAGACGAGGGTGAGGCCGAGCTCGGACACGAGGTCGCCGATGAGGTTGAGCACCTGGGCGCGCACCGACACGTCCAGGGCGCTGACCGGCTCGTCGGCGAGCAGGATCGAGGGCCTGGGGGCGAGGGCCCGCGCGATGGAGATGCGCTGGCGCTGCCCGCCGGAGAACTGGTGCGGGTACCTCGCCGCCGCCTCGGGCGGCAGGCCCACGGCCTCGAGCAGCTCGGCCACCCGCTCGTCGCGGCCCGGAAGGCCTTGGGCGACCAGCGGTTCGGCGATGGTGTCGCGCACCCGCATCCGCGGGTCGAGCGAGCCCATCGGGTCCTGGAAGACGAGCTGCAGCGTCGAGCGGAGGAAGGCGAGGTCGCGCTCGCGCCGGCCGGTCACCTCGAGGCCCTCGACGCGGATCTCGCCGCTCGTCGGGCGGTCGAGCGCGGCGAGGAGGCGCAGCAGCGTCGACTTGCCGCACCCGGACTCGCCGACGATGCCGAACCGCTCGCCCCGCTCCACCTCGAACGAGACGCCCCTGAGGGCCTCGACGACCGGCCCCGGCTGCCGCAGGGACGTGCGCGGCCGGCGGTACTCCCGGCGCAGCCCGGTGACGCTGATCGCGGCCGTCATCGCGACCCCTCCCCCGCCGGGTGGTGGCACGCGTGGCCGTGACCCGGGTCGGACCCGGTCCAGGGTGGCGCGGTCGCGCACTCCGAGGTCGCGTGGGAGCACCGGTTGCGGAAGACGCACCCGTCGGGGAAGGCCCCAGCCGCCGGCACCGAGCCGGGGATCGTCGGGAGCCGCCCCTCGACGTCGCCGGCGTCGAGGTCCGAGGCCGCGAGCAGCCCTTGGGTGTAGCGGTGCCGCGGGTGACGGAACACCTCGCGCACGGGGCCCGCCTCGACGACGCGCCCGCCGTACATGACGAGGACGCGTTCGCAGACGGTCGCGACGACGGCGAGGTCGTGGGTGATGAACAGCAGCGCCGCGTCCCGGGCCGCCACGCCGCGCACGATGAGGTCGAGCACCCGCGCCTGCACCGTGACGTCGAGGGCCGTGGTCGGCTCGTCGCACACGAGCAGGGCCGGGTCGTTGGCGAGGGCGATGGCCACGACGACGCGCTGGCGTTGGCCGCCCGAGAGCTGGTGCGGGTAGGCGCGGGCGGCGTCGGCGGGGTCGGGCAGCCCCACCTGGTCGAGCAGCTCCACGACGCGTGCGCGCACGGCCCGCCGGTTGCCGCCGGTGCGCGCGCGGTGGAGCGTGATCGCCTCGGCGACCTGGTCACCGACGCGCATCGTCGGGTTGAGCGCGGTCATCGGTTCCTGGAAGACCATCGCCACCTCTCCACCGCGGACCCGCGCCCACTGCCGCTCGGACGCGGACACGAGGTCGGGGCCGACCCCGGTCAGGCGCACCGACCCGGCGACGCGCGACTCCTCCGGCAACAGGCCGAGCAGCGCCAGGCTGGTCAGCGACTTGCCCGAGCCCGACTCGCCGATGAGGCCGACGCGCTCGCCCCGGTCGACGGTGAAGGAGACGTCGTGGAGCAGGTGGTGGCGCCCGATCCGCACGTCGAGGCCCTCGACGTCGAGCACACGCGTCTGGCTCATCGGCGGTCCTCCAGACGCGGGTCGAGGTGGTCGCGCAGGCCGTCGCCGAGCAGGTTGAACCCGAGCACGGCGACGGCGATGGCGATGCCGGGCACGAGGGCGAGACGCGGGGCGGTGTAGAGCAGCTCCTGGCTCTCCTGGAGCATCCGTCCCCACGACGGCGTCGGCGGCGGTGTGCCGTAGCCGAGGAAGGACAGCGCCGCCTCGGCGAGCACGGCGATGGCGAAGGACACCGACGCCTGCACGATGACGAGCCCGCTGACGTTGGGCAGCACGTGGTGCAGTCCGATCGACCACGGCCAGCGCCCGGCCGAACGCGCCGCGAGGACGTACTCGCTGCCGAGCACCTGCAGCGAACCGCCCCGCACGAGCCGCACGAAGCTGGGCACCGACGCGATGCCGATGGCGACCATCGCCACGAGGGTGCTGCCGCCGTAGACGGCCCCGAACATGATCGCGAGCAGCAGGGCGGGGAACGCGAGGAGCAGGTCCGTCCCCCGCATCAGGGTCTCGCCGAACCAGCGCCGGGCCATCGCGGCGACGATGCCGAGCGGCACGCCGATGACGCCGGCGACGCCGACGGCGACGACCCCGACGAAGAGTGTCGTCCGCGCCCCCACGAGCACCTGGCTCAGGACGTCGCGGCCGAGCTTGTCGGTGCCGAGCAGGTGCGCGGGGTCGCCGATCGGGCGCAGCCGGGCGGACGCGTCGACGAACGTCGGGTCGTAGGGCGTCCACACGAACGAGACGAGAGCCATGAGCACGACGAGCCCGACGAGGGCGGCCCCGACGACGAGGGAGGCCCCGGGGCGGCGGCGGCGCGGACCCGCGGCGACGATGCCGGGGTCGGGGGCGACCACGTCCGGGCGCACGGCGTCGGGGCGGACGGTGTCGGCGCTCATCGGGCACCTGCCTTGAGTCTCGGGTCGATGACGAGGTAGAGCAGGTCGACGACGAAGTTGACGAGCAGGACCGCCACGACGAGGAGCATGACGATGTCCTGCACGAAGATGAGGTCGCGGTTGGCCACCTGGTCGAGCAGCAGGCTGCCGAGGCCCGGGATGACGAAAACGCGCTCGACGACGACGGCGCCGATGAGCAGCGTCGCCAGCTGGAGCGCGAGCACCGTCACCACGGGGATGGCCGCGTTGCGGGAGCCGTGCCGCCACAGCGCCCGCGTCGGGCCGAGGCCCTTGGCCCGCGCGGTGCGAAGGTAGTCCTCGCGCCGGACGTCGAGCACGGCGCTGCGCACGTACCTCGTGAGCACCGCGGCCTGCACGAGGCCGAGGGAGAGCACCGGCAGCACGAGCTGGCGCACGAACATGCCGGGGTCCTCGTTCGGCGGCGTCCAGCCGTTGGCCGGCAGCCACTGCAGCTTCACCGCGAAGACCGTGATGAGCACGATGCCCATGAGGAACGCCGGCACCGCGACCCCCACCTGCGACAAGGCCGACAGGACGACGCCGCTCGGGCGCCGGTGCCGCACCGCCATGAGCGTGCCGAGCGGCAGCGCCAGCACGAGCGCCACGACCATGGCGCACCCGACGAGCCACAGGGTCACCTGGAGCCGGTCGAGGATCTGCGGGGCGATCGCAGCCCGCGACACGTAGCTCGTGCCGAGGTCGAACCGCACGAGGCCCCCGACCCACGACAGGTACTGCGCCACGAGCGGCCGGTCGAGACCGAACTGCTCGCGCAGCTGCGCGACGGCCTGCTCCGACGCGTTGACGCCGAGGGCGACGCGCGCCGGGTCACCCGGCAGCAGCACCATGAAGGCGAAAACGAGCACGGAGCTGACCACGAGGCTCGCGAGGAGGATCGCGGTGCGCCGGACGACCTGGAGCAGCATCGGGAAGGGTCCCTGTCCTCGGGAGGTCCGTCAGGAGCGCGCGAGGTCGCGCAGGACGAACGACTCGGTGATGGCGTTCTTGGGCAGCCCCGTGATGCCCTTCTCGGCGACCATGAGGTTGGGCAGCAGGAACAGGAAGTCGGCCGCGGCGTCCTGGGACAGCTCGCGGGCGGCCTTCTTCATGAGCGTCACCTGCTGGGCGGGCGTGCCGGCGTCGGCCGCGGCGAGGTCGGCCTGCAGCTGCGGGTTGTCGTAGCGCGTGTAGTACTTCGGGTTGCCGAACACGGCCGGCAGGTCCCGCGGCTCGACGTGCGCGACGATCGACATGTCGTAGTCGGCGTTCGTGAACACGGTGCTGAGCCACACGGCCGGGA
>JAEWFB010000148.1 GCA_023389095.1 Actinomycetes bacterium | reverse complement strand
GGTGTGCGTGGCGGCGCCGACGGGCCGGACGCCGTTGCCGCGGTGCGCGGCCGCCGGGGCGCGACCCGGGCGCGGGCGCTCCTCCTGGCGAGCACGCAGCTTCTCCAGCAGCGCTCCCGCGGGTGGGCGGGAGGCGTCAGGGCGAGATGCGGGGGACGCATCGGTGCGGGGGGGCCGCGACGCGTCGGGGCCGATGACCGTGGCGCCGTAGCCCGTCCTGTGCACCTCCGCGACGATGTCGGCGACGGTCAGCGGGGCTGCATAGGTGACGAGCGCCTTCTCGGTGGCGAGGTTGACGGTGGCCGACGCGATGCCCTCGAGCCGGCCCAGCTTGCGCTCGATGCGGGCCGAGCACGACGCGCACGTCATCCCGCTGATCGCGAGACGGACCTGCTCGGGTCGCGGCGACCGCGGGGGCGACTGGCGCTCGTCGGTGCTCATCGGCTGGCTGTCTCCCTCAGTGCCTCACCGCAGGGTGTACCCCGCCTCGGCGACGGCGGCCTCGACGGCGGCCGGGTCGAGGGGTGCCTCACTCGTGATGGTGACGGGGGAGTCGGAGCCGGCGTGGAGATCGACGTCGACGGCGCTGACCCCGGGCACCTCGGACAGCTCCTCGGTGACGCTGGCGACGCAGTGGCCGCACGTCATGCCCGACACGGTGATGGTCGTGACGGTCTGGCTCATCGTGGTTCGTCTCCTGTTTCGGTGGCTCTGGTGGCTCTGGTGGTTCGGGTGGTTCGGGTGGTCAGCTGCGGACGAGGCGCGCGATGGCGTCGGCCGCCTCGCGGACCTTCTCCTGGGCCGCCTCGTCGGACTCGCGGGCGGCGTCGACGACGCAGTGGCCGACGTGGTCCTCGAGCAGGCCGAGGCTGACGGCCTGCAGCGCCTTGGTCACGGCGCTGACCTGGGTCAGGATGTCGATGCAGTACGTGTCGCTGTCGACCATCTTCTGGATGCCGCGCACCTGCCCCTCGATGCGGCGCAGCCGCTTCAGGTAGTCGTCCTTGCTGCCGGTGTATCCGGGCACGGGGTCACCTCCTCGCTCTCGAGAACATGGTACCCCGGAGGGGTATTCCGGTCACCGGTCGCCGCGTCAGGTCGGGTGTCGTGCCGGTCGTCATGTCGCGCCGTCGAGGAGGGTGGCGGCAAGGCGCTTGGGGGCGCGGCTCCGCCAGGCGTCGGTGAGCACCTCGCGCAGCTCGTCGACGGTGAGCCGGCCGAGGTCGCGTTCGAGCAGCAGGACGGCGTTGTAGCCGTTCCAGTGCGGCGTGGTGAACCAAGGGGAGGCGGCGTCGGCGACCATCGCCTCCTTGTCCTCGGCCGTGCAGCGGAAGGCGAGGACGTCGGTGTAGGGCTCACCGGTGGCGGGGTCGAAGGCGTCCTTGCGGGGCCCGCGGGCGAAGGCGAACGTCTTGCCGCCGACGGCGTAGGCGGGGCGCTCGCCGTCGGCGGGCTCCCGCGTCACCTCGGGCAGGGCGAGCGCGATCGCGTCGATGTCGGCCAGCCGGGCCTTCCGCGAACGTGCCATGCCTCAGCACGGTAGCCCGCGTCGGCGGTGCGGTGCAGGAGCCGCGCGGCGAGGGCCGACGATCGATACCCCTAGCGGGTATCGGTGGGCGTGAGCTATGGTGAGATGGGAGATACCCCCCATGGGTATCAGTGAGCCGACGAGAGAGGCACTCCCATGACCCGGACCACCACCTACACCGTCGTCGGCATGACCTGCGGTCACTGCGTCTCGTCCGTCTCGGAGGAGGTCGGGGCGATCGCCGGAGTCGAGACGGTCGACGTCGACCTCGCCACCGGCGCGCTCACCGTCACCGCCGACGCCTCCGTCGACGAGCCGGCCGTCCGGGCCGCCGTCGAGGAGGCCGGTTACACCCTCGGTGCGGTGGCGTCATGAGCGCCACGGGACTCCTCGATCGCATCGGGACGGCCGGCCGCGTGGCCGGGTTCGTCCTCGGTCTCGCCGCTGTCTTCGCGGCAGCACTCGGGGTCGGTGCCCTCGTCGGTCCGGACGCGCCCGTCGCCGCCACGGCCGACCACGACGGGGGTCCGCACGGGGCCATGGGCGACGCCGGTGCTCAGGACGGGCAGCGCGGGCACGGCGGGCACGACACGTCGGGCGACGACGGCACGGCGACGGCGAGCGCGGCCTCGCTGCCGGGCGGTCTCGCGGTGGCCCGGGACGGCTACGCCCTGCGGCTCGCGTCCGCCACCGCCGCCGCGGGACCCGACGTACCGGTGACGTTCACGGTCGCCGGTCCGGGTGGCCGTGCCGTGACCGCCTTCGACGTCCAGCACGAGAAGCTGCTGCACCTCATCGCCGTGCGCCGCGACCAGACCGGGTTCCAGCACGTGCACCCGACCCTGGCCGCCGACGGCACGTGGTCGACGCGCCTGAACCTGACGTCGGGCTCGTGGCGGCTCTTCGCCGACTTCAAGGCCGCCGGCGGTGAGGCGCTGACGCTCGGCGCCGACCTCGCCGTAGCCGGCACCTTCACGCCGGCCGCGGCATCGGGGCAGGTCCGCACCGCTCGCGTCGACGGCTACACCGTGACCCTCACCGGCGACCTCGTGGCCGGGCGCGACGCCCGCCTCGCGCTGCGCGTCAGCAGGGACGGGCACCCCGTCACCGACCTCGACCCCTACCTCGGCGCGTACGGCCACCTCGTGGCCCTGCGCGACGGCGACCTCGCCTACCTCCACGTCCACCCCGACGGCGAGCCGGGCGACGGGCGTACGACGCCCGGCCCGGAGGTCGTCTTCCACGCCGCCGTGCCGAGCGCCGGCGGCTACCACCTCTACCTCGACTTCCGGCACGAGGGCGTCGTGCGCACCGCAGCGTTCGTCGTCACGGCGTCCGACGCGTCCGACGCGTCCGACGCGCCGGCCGCGCCGTCGCCGCGACCCGCGGCCCCCGCCACCACTGCCACCACCGACGCAGGAGGCTCCGATGGCCACGGCCACTGACCCGCGCGGCGTACCCGCCGCGCCCGACGCGTCCGGCGTGCTCGGCCTCGCCGACGCGTCCCGCACCGTCGAGCTCGACATCACCGGCATGACGTGCGCGTCGTGCGCGAACCGGATCGAGCGCAGGCTAAACAAGCTCGACGGCGTCACCGCCACCGTCAACTACGCCACCGAGAAGGCCCGCGTCGCCGTGCCCGACGGGCTCGGCGACGACGACCTCGTCCGCACCGTCGAGCAGGCGGGCTACGGCGCGACCGTCCCCGCGCCGCGGGCCGCCGAGGTCACGGCCGGCGCGGCGCCGGCGGGTGGCGACGCCCAGGCCGACCACCTGCGCTCGCTGCGGCAGCGCCTCGTCGGGTCGGTCGTGCTGAGCGTGCCCGTCATCGCGCTGTCGATGGTGCCGGCCCTGCAGTTCACGTACTGGCAGTGGCTGATCCTGACGCTCGCTGCCCCCGTCGTCGTCTGGGGCGCGTGGCCGTTCCACCGGGCGGCCTGGACCAACCTGCGTCACGGCACGACGACGATGGACACCCTCGTGTCGATGGGCACGCTCTCGGCCTTCGGGTGGTCGCTGTGGGCCCTGTTTCTCGGCGAGGCAGGTGTGCCCGGCATGGTGCACCCGTTCGAGCTGACGGTCGCCCGCACCGACGCGTCGGCCAACCTCTACCTCGAGGTGGCCGCCGGCGTCACGACCTTCCTGCTGGCCGGGCGGTTCGTCGAGGCGCGGTCGAAGCGTCGGGCCGGGGCCGCGTTGCGGGCGCTGCTCGAGATGGGCGCCAAGGACGTCGCGGTCCTGCGCGCGGGGCCTGGCGGGCGTGACGTCGAGGAGCGGGTCTCGGTCGGATCCCTCACGGCAGGAACGCGGTTCGTCGTGCGACCCGGCGAGAAGATCGCCACCGACGGTGTCGTCGAGGACGGCACGTCGGCCGTCGACGCGTCGATGCTGACGGGCGAGTCGGTGCCGGTCGAGGTCGGCCCCGGCGACGCCGTCATCGGCGCGACCATGAACGCCGGCGGCCGCCTCGTCGTGCGCGCCACGCGGGTCGGTGCCGACACCCAGCTCGCGCAGATGGCGCAGCTCGTCGAGGACGCCCAGAACGGCAAGGCCCAGGTGCAGCGGCTGGCCGACCGCGTGTCGGCGGTGTTCGTGCCGGTCGTCATCGTGCTGGCCGTCGCGACCCTCGGCTTCTGGGTCGGCTCGGGTGCCGGGTGGACCGCCGCGTTCACCGCCTCGGTCGCCGTGCTCATCGTCGCCTGCCCGTGCGCCCTCGGTCTCGCGACGCCGACCGCGCTCATGGTGGGGACGGGGCGCGGCGCGCAGCTCGGCCTCATCATCCGCGGGCCCGAGGTCCTCGAGTCCACCCGCCGCGTCGACACCGTGGTGCTCGACAAGAC
>JAEWFB010000147.1 GCA_023389095.1 Actinomycetes bacterium | reverse complement strand
GGGGAGTTCCCGCACGGCAGCGCCCCGACCGGCCTGCGCCGCGGCGCCCCGCGCGTGGGCGACGGCGTCATCCGCCTCGACGTCGACGGCGTCGTGACGTACGCGAGCCCCAACGCCGTGTCGGCGCTGCACCGGCTGGGCCACCTCGGCGAGGTCGTCGGCGCCAGCCTGGCCCAGATCGTCACCGACAACGTCCGCGAGTCCTACCCGGTCGACGAGGGGCTGCCGCTCGTCGTGACCGGCCGGCAGCCCTGGCGCACCGAGGTCGTCGCCGGCGGCACCACGGTGTCGATGCGGGCCATCCCGCTGACCGAGGCCGGCCAGCGGTTCGGGGCCATCGTCCTGATGCGTGACGTCGGCGAGCTGCGAAGGCGTGAGCGCGAGCTGATGACCAAGGACGCGACGATCCGCGAGATCCACCACCGCGTCAAGAACAACCTCCAGTCCGTCGCGGCCCTGCTGCGCCTGCAGGCCCGGCGGGTGCCCCAGGGCGACGCCCGGATCGCCCTCGAGGAGGCCGAGCGACGCGTCGGCACGATCGCCATGGTCCACGACCAGCTGAGCCAGGGTTTCGACGAGACGGTCGACTTCGACGCGATCTCCCAGCGCGGCCTCAACGCCGTCGTCGAGGTGGCCTCCAACGGTGCGCCGGTGCGCGCCGTCACCGAGGGTTCCTTCGGTCGCCTTCGGGCCGAGGATGCCACGGCCCTGGCCATGGTGATGAGCGAGCTCGTGCAGAACTCCATCGAGCACGGCCTCGGCGATGCCGGGGGAGTGGTGCGGGTGTTCGTCGACCGTCAGACCGACGACCGGGGCCAGCCCATGGTCGTGGTGTCGGTGGAGGACGACGGCAAGGGCATCGACCCGGCGCGCCGGCCCGGCTCGGGCCTCGGGACGCAGATCGTGCAGTCGCTCATCGCCGACCTGCAGGGTCGGATCACGTGGGAGCCCGTGTCGCCGCACGGCACCCGCGCGCGCTTCACCGCGAGCCTGCGCCCGATCACCTGACGCGTCGGCCGACGTGTGGGCCGGCCGGTGGGCTGCCGGGTGGGCGGCCGGGTGCGCTGCTGCGTCCGCGCAGCGGAAAGCCCGGCGACCGTGACGGTCACCGGGCTCGCGTCGTGGTGTGCGTGAGGGGTGCGGTGCTTAGTGCTCCTGGCCTCAACCCGCCCGGCGGGCGCGCGCGTTGCGACGCTTGAGCGCTCGGCGCTCGTCCTCGGAGAGGCCGCCCCAGACGCCGGCGTCCTGGCCGGTCTCGAGCGCCCACTTGAGGCAGGTGTCGATGACGGGGCAGGTCCGGCACACGGCCTTGGCCTCCTCGATCTGCAGGATGGCCGGTCCGGTGTTCCCGATCGGGAAGAACAGCTCGGGGTCGGCATCCAGGCAGGCAGCGCGGTCGCGCCAGTCCATGCGGATCTTGCTCCTTCAGGTTGGGTGCGGCAGCCAGGAACGGGGTGCCGTCCTGCTGCAGGTCTCTGGCGCCATCGTCATTGTCGGTGCCTGGGTCTCGGCGGGTGGTCCCAGAGGGATACCCCCTGACCAACGACGACGCGCACGAAGGTGTTCCGTACGCGTCGAGGCCGTGAACCAGTGTGACCAACATCCATGACCGTGTTCAACGCCTCGGGCGCAGATCACACCAAGGATTGATCTTATCGGCAGATCCCTTCCAGTTCCAGACCGGTGCCCGGGGTGTGGCCCACGGATCGGTACGCTGCGGCAGTGAGTGCCACCGATCCGTCGTCGCGCCCGACCCCGGCCACGCCGGCCACGCCCGGCCTCCCGCAGCGTCTCGCCGGCGTCCTGACCCTTCTCGAGGCGCTCGTCGTCGTCGGTTTCGCGGTGTTCTTCGCCTACGAGATCGCCACCGGCGCCACCTCGACGCTGGCGACGGCCGTCACGTCGGGCCTGCTCATCCTCGTCTTCGGCGTCGGTCTCGGCCTGCTGGCCCGGGGCTGGTTCAGGGCTCGCGACTGGCCGCGCACGCCGACCCTGCTGTGGAACGTCCTGCTCCTGCCCGTCGCGTGGTCGCTGCACGACGCCGACCGCACCCCGGTGGCGCTCGGCGTCGCCGCGGTCGCGCTCGTCAGCATCGGGGCCGCGCTCGCCTCGCCGATGCGTCGCGACACGGCCGCCACGGACGAGCCGGAAGAGCCGGCCGCCACCGACGAGCCGGGCTGACCCCACCGTCTGTATCGAGTGAGCACGTCGTCCCAGGGGCCCCACCGGTTCACGCAGCGGGTGGGGCGGGTGGGGCTGCGTGCTCACTCGACGAGGAGGGCGCACGTCGCGCGGGTGCGGGACGGGCGCCGTCAGCTGAGCGAGAGCCAGTCGTTCCAGCCGTTGTGCAGCACGAGCCACGCGATGAGGCCGTAGCCGGCCTGGCCGGGGTGGGCGCGGTCGGGGCTGGCCGCGAGGTCGGCCATCCACTGGTCGTGCGTGACGAGCGGGCGGAAGCAGTCGACGTAGGTGATGCCGCGCCGGGCGCAGACGTCGGCCTGGGCCTCGGCCAGGGCCTCGAGGCGACGGTTGAGCTCGGTGTCGAGCGTCGGCGACAGGCCGACGACGAAGACGCCGATGCCGGCGTTGGTGGCCTCGTCGAGGATGTTGGCGAGGTTGAGGCGTGAGCGGGCCATCGTCATGCCGGAGAGGACGTCGTTGGTGCCGACCGACAGGACGAGGCGACGCTCGCTGCGGCCCTTCCAGCGCGGGTGGCACTCGGCTCCCCAGCGGGCCACGATGTCACCGGACGTGTTCCCGCGGACCCCGAGGTTGTAGGCGGTGAGGTCGAGGTCGGGGTGCTGCGTGCGGGCGACGACGCGTCCGACCCAGCCCAGGCCCTTGGGGTCGCCGTAGCCGGCCGTCTGCGACGCGCCGACGAAGACCATGCCGACATCGCGCACCCCCTCGCTGACCGTCAGCTCGGCGCTCGGGGTGTAGTACGGCGCCGGCTCCTCGGCCGGGGGTGC
>JAEWFB010000141.1 GCA_023389095.1 Actinomycetes bacterium | reverse complement strand
ACACGAAGGATTGAGCTGACATGAACTCCAACGGGTCCTTCTCGTTGCTGATCTTCCTCCTGCCACTGCTCCTCATCGGCTGGCTGTTCTGGACCCAGAACAAGCGGATGAAGCAGATGCGGCAGTTCAGCTCGGGCCTGTCGGTCGGCGACGAGGTCGTGACCTCCTCGGGCATCTTCGGCACCGTGCGCCGTCTCGACGACTCGACCGCGTGGCTCGAGATCGCCGAGGGCGTCACCATCCGCGTCGACCGCCGCGCCGTGGCCATGAAGCAGGACGCCACCTCCGGCGCCACCGACGCGTCGGGCCCGAGCACGACGCCGGGCGACGACACGCCCGGCAGCGCCCCGACGGGTCAGTGAGGCGTCCGTGGCTCGTACGTCCATCCGCAAGTCCGCGACCCGCACCCTCGTCGCGCTCGTCGTCCTCGTCATCGCGCTCGGTGGCCTGGCCGTCGGCCTGGCCGCGTGGGGCGGCGGCTCGCTGACGCCGCGCCTCGGCCTCGACCTCGAGGGCGGCACCGAGCTGGTCCTCAAGCCCGTCACGGTCGGCAACGCCGCGCCCGTCACGCAGGGCCAGATCGACCAGGCCGTCGACATCATCCGCCAGCGCATCGACGCCAACGGCGTCAGCGAGGCCGAGATCTCCACCCAGGGCGGCGACAACATCGTCGTCTCGATCCCGGGTACGCCCACCAAGGAACAGCTCGACGCGATCCGCAAGCCGTCGCAGCTGCGTTTCCGTGCCGTCTTCGTCCAGAACGCCGACACCAGTGCCGCGCAGGTGAACCCGGGATCGACGACGGGTTCGACGGGTTCGACCGGCACCCCGACGCCGACCGGCACCGCGACGACGCCGACCGGCACCCCCTCGACGTCGGCCACGGCCCAGAACGGCGCGGTGCCGCAGGCGCTGCGCGCCGCGACCACCTCCCCGACGCCCAAGGCCAGCACCCCGACCGGCACCCCGACCGGCACGGCGACCACCGGCGCCACCCCGGCCCCCGCGGCCACGACCCCGTCGACGTCGGCCACGGCCCAGAACGGCGCGGTCCCGCAGGCGCTGCGCGCCGCGACGACGGCCCCGACGCCCAAGGCTTCGACCCCCACCGGCACGGCGACCACGGCCGCCACCCCTGCCCCCGCGGCCACGACGCCTGTGGCGCCCACCGCCGAGCAGACCGAGGCCGCCGTCAAGGCCCAGGTGAGCCAGGGACTCGTCGGCATCGGCTGGGACAAGACCAAGGCCGACACCGCCGCCGCCAAGGCGGCCAAGGACTTCGTCGCCCTCAGCTGCAGCATGCCGGGCGCGGTCGACGCGATCGTCGACGACCCGACCCTGCCGCTCGCGACCTGCAGCGACGACCGCACCTCGAAGTTCGTCCTCGGACCGGTCGAGATCGACGGCAGCCAGATCTCCGACGCGTCGAGCGGCTACCAGCCCGGCCCGAACGGCCAGCCCACCTCCATCGTCGAGGTCGTCCTGTCGTTCAACTCGGCCGGCGCACAGAAGTTCGCCGAGGTCACCAAGCGCCTCTACGGCCTCCAGAGCCAGCCGCCGATGGACCAGTTCGCCGTCGTGCTCGACAAATCGGTCATCACGGCGCCGCAGGCCCGCGCCGTCATCTCCGACGGGCGCGCCTCGATCACGGGCTCGTTCACCATCGACTCGGCCAAGAACCTGGCCCAGCAGCTGAAGTTCGGTGCGCTGCCGCTGCAGTTCGCGCTCCAGACCAACGACACCATCACGCCGCAGCTCGGTGAGGAGCAGCTGCGCATCGGCCTGCTCGCCGGCCTCGTCGGCCTGCTCCTCGTCGTGGTCTACTCGCTCATCCAGTACCGGGCGCTCGGGTTCGTCACCGTCGCCTCGCTGCTCGTCGCGTCGGGCATCACCTACCTCGCGGTGACGATCCTCGGCACGACGCACGGGCTGCGCCTGACGATGGCCGGTGTCACCGGCCTCATCGTCGCCATCGGTGTCACCGCCGACTCGTTCATCGTCTACTTCGAACGCATCCGTGACGAGGTCCGCGACGGCCGCCCGCTCGTGGCCGCCGTCGAGACCGGCTGGAAGCGCGCGAGGCGCACGATCATCGCGGCCGACACCGTCAACTTCATCGCGGCCATCGTGCTGTACGTCCTCGCCTCGGCCAACGTCCGCGGGTTCGCCTTCACGCTCGGCCTCACGACGATCATCGACCTGCTCGTCGTCATGATCTTCACGCACCCGATGGTGCAGCTGCTCGCCCGCACGAACTTCTTCGGCGGCGGCCACAAGTGGTCCGGCCTCGACCCGAAGCGCCTCGGCGCCAAGGAGTCGCCGCGCTACCGCGGCCGCGGCCAGTTCGGCCCGTCGCGCCCGGCCACCCACGCCGGCACGCCGGCGGGATCCGGCGCCAGCACCCGCACCGCCGAGGGGAAGGCCTGACCCATGATCAACTTCGCCCAGGTCGGCAACGACCTCTACACGGGTAAGCGCTCGATCGACTTCATCAAGCGCCAGAAGGTCTGGTACGCCTTCTCCGGCATCCTCATCGTGCTCGCCCTCGTCGGCATCTTCGCCAAGGGCCTCAACTTCGGCATCGAGTTCAGTGGTGGCTCGGAGTTCCGCGTCCAGAGCGTCACGAACACCGACTCCTACGAGCAGAAGGCCCAGTCGGCCATCGCCGACGCCAAGATCAGCGGCAACGTCGTCACGACGATCGTCGGGCAGAACACCGTCCGGGTCCAGACCGAGGCGGCCGACGACAAGACCGACGCCGCCCGCTCGGCCCTGGCCCAGGAGTTCGGGGTCCAGCCCGGCAACGTCAGCGCCTCGCTCATCGGCCCGAGCTGGGGCGAGACGGTGAGCCAGCAGGCGGTCCGCGGCCTCATCGTCTTCCTCGTTCTCGTCACGCTCGTCATGGGGCTCTACTTCCGCACGTGGAAGATGGCCGTGTCGGGCCTCGTGGCGCTGCTGCACGACCTCGTCATCACGGTGGGCATCTACGCCCTGTTCGGGTTCGAGATCACGCCGTCGTCGATGATCGGGTTCCTGACGATCCTCGGGTACTCGCTCTACGACACCGTCGTCGTGTTCGACAAGGTGCGCGAGAACACCGCCGAGGCCTTCCGCACGCACCGTACGACCTACTCCGCGGCCGCCAACCTCGCCGTCAACCAGACCCTCGTGCGCTCGATCAACACGACCGTCGTCGCCCTGCTGCCGATCGCCGCGATCCTCTTCGTCGGCTTCACGATGCTCGGCCCGGGCACCCTGCTCGACCTCGCCCTCGCGCTCTTCATCGGTATCGCCGTCGGCGCGTACTCCTCGATCTTCATCGCGACCCCGCTGCTCGTCGACCTGCGGCGCGGTGAGAAGGCCGTCAAGGACCTCGACCGCTACGTGGCCAAGCACGGTGCGAAGTCGCACGAGTCCGTCGTCGGCGCCTTCGCCGACGGCGAGCCCGTCGCGGTCGGCGCCGACGCGTCCGTCGGTGCGGGCGCACGGAGCGAGGGCCCGGCATCGGCACGTCCGGTCCACAAGTACGCCCAGGCCGGACCCCGCAACCAGCCCAAGCGCGCGCCGAAGTCGCGTCGCTGACGCCCCGTCCGTCGAGCTCGTCGACAGGCTCGACGCGCTCGACGCCGAGCACCCGACCCGAAGGAAGCACCCAGTGAGCGAGATCGGCGACCTCGTCGCGAGCCGCCTGCGCGACATCCCCGACTTCCCGAAGCCGGGGGTCCTCTTCAAGGACTTCACCCCGCTCATCGCCGACGGGGCGGCGTTCGGCGCGCTGGTGCGCGACATCGCGCGCCGGTACACCGGCACCATCGACGTCGTCGTCGGGATCGAGGCGCGCGGCTTCATCCTCGGGGCGGCCGTCGCCCACGAGCTCGGCCTGGGCATGGTCCCCGTGCGCAAGGCCGGCAAGCTGCCCGGCGACGTGCTCAAGGAGTCCTACGCCCTCGAGTACGGCACCGCCGAGATCGAGGTGCACACCGACGCCTTCGACCCGGGCCAGCGCGTCCTCGTCCTCGACGACGTCCTCGCCACCGGCGGCACGGCGGAGGCGACGGTCCAGCTCGTCGAGCGCGCCGGAGCCGAGGTCGTCGCGGTCGAGGTCGTGCTCGAGCTGGCGTTCCTCGGCGGCCGCGACCGGCTCGCCGGGCGGCCCGTCAACGCCATCCTCACCGTGTGACCACACGGTGGGGACCTAGACTCTCTCCATGAGCGAGGACGTCCGCAGCGAGCTGTCCACCCCGTCGCGGGTGCGCGCTCGCTTCGCCCGGTTCGGGGCCACCCGACCCGCGGGCAACCCCGTCCTCGAGCCGCTGATGACGGTGGTCCGCCAGAACCACCCGAAGGCCGACCTGTCGGTCATCGAGCGGGCCTACGCGGTCGCCGAGCGCGCCCACGAGGGCCAGATGCGCAAGAGCGGCGACGCCTACATCACCCACCCGCTCGCGGTCACGACGATCCTGGCCGAGCTCGGCATGACCCCGCCGACGCTCGCCGCGGCCCTGCTGCACGACACCGTCGAGGACACCGACTACGGCCTCGATGAGCTCCGGCGCGACTTCGGCGACGAGATCGCGATGCTCGTCGACGGCGTCACCAAGCTCGACAAGGTCACCTACGGCGAGGCGGCCCAGGCCGAGACGGTCCGCAAGATGGTCATCGCGATGGCGCGCGACATCCGCGTGCTCGTCATCAAGCTGGCCGATCGGCTGCACAACGCGCGCACGTGGCGCTACGTCAGCCCCGAGTCGGCCAAGCGCAAGGCCAACGAGACGCTCGAGATCTACGCGCCCCTCGCGCACCGCCTCGGCATGAACACCATCAAGTGGGAGCTCGAGGACCTCTCGTTCGCGACCCTCTACCCGAAGGTCTACGACGAGATCGTGCGTCTCGTCGCCGAGCGGGCCCCGGCCCGCGAGGAGTACCTGACCGGCGTCCGGTCCCAGGTCGCCGAGGACCTCGCCGCGGCCAAGATCAAGGCCACGGTCACCGGCCGGCCCAAGCACTACTACTCCGTGTACCAGAAGATGATCGTGCGGGGCCGTGACTTCGAGGAGATCTACGACCTCGTCGCCGTCCGCGTCCTCGTCGACACGGTGCGCGACTGCTACGCGGCGCTCGGTGCGCTGCACTCGCGGTGGAACCCGGTTCCCGGCCGGTTCAAGGACTACATCGCGATGCCGAAGTTCAACATGTACCAGTCGCTGCACACGACGGTCATCGGGCCGCAGGGCAAGCCGGTCGAGATCCAGATCCGCACCCACACGATGCACCGACGGGCCGAGTACGGCGTCGCGGCGCACTGGAAGTACAAGGACCAGTCCGACAAGGGCGGCGGAGCGCGTCCCGGCGAGATCACGCCGCAGAACGACATGGCGTGGCTGCGCCAGCTGCTCGACTGGCAGCGCGAGACCGAGGACCCGGGCGAGTTCCTCGACTCGCTGCGCTTCGAGATGGGCAGCAGCGAGGTCTACGTCTTCACCCCCAAGGGCGCCGTCGTGGCGCTGCCGATGGGTGGCACCCCGGTCGACTTCGCCTACGCGGTCCACACCGAGGTCGGCCACCACTGCATCGGCGCCCGCGTCAACGGTCGCCTCGTGCCGCTCGAGTCGACGCTCGAGAACGGTGACGTCGTCGAGGTCCTCACGAGCAAGGCCGACGGCGCCGGCCCGTCGCGCGACTGGCTCCAGTTCGTCAAGAGCCCCCGGGCCCGCAACAAGATCAAGGCGTGGTTCAGCAAGGAGCGCCGCGAGGAGGCCATCGAGGCCGGCAAGGACGCCATCGCCAAGGCGCTGCGCAAGCAGAACCTGCCGCTCCAACGGCTCATGAGCCACGAGTCCATGACCGCCGTCGCGACCGACCTGCGCTACCAGGACATCGAGGCCCTCTACGCCGCGGTCGGCGAGGGCCACGTGTCCGCGCAGCACGTGGTCGGCAAGGTCGTCGCGTCGATGGGCGGGGTCGAGGGCGCCACGGAGGACCTCGCCGAGGCCACCGTCCCGACGCGCCAGGCCAAGCGGCGTCGCGGGGGAGACCCCGGTGTCGTCGTCGTCGGCACCGCCGACGTGTGGGTCAAGCTCGCCAAGTGCTGCACGCCGGTGCCCGGCGATCCCATCATCGGCTTCGTCACCCGAGGCAACGGCGTCTCGGTGCACCGCGCCGACTGCACCAACGCCTCACAGCTGACGGCCAACCCGGAGCGGCTCATCGACGTCGAGTGGGCCCCGAGCTCGGCCAGCGTCTTCCTCGTGCAGCTGCAGGTCGAGGCGCTCGACCGCAACCGGCTGCTGTCGGACGTCACGCGGGTCCTGTCCGACCAGCACGTCAACATCCTGTCGGCCTCGGTCCAGACCTCTCGGGACCGCGTCGCCATCTCGCGCTTCACCTTCGAGATGGGCGACCCGGCCCACCTCGACCACGTCATCAAGGCGGTGCGCCGCATCGACGGCGTCTTCGACGTCTACCGCGTCAACGGCAGCAAGTCCTCGGACGCCGTGCTGCGGGGCAGCCGCACCTGAGTCGACGGCCGCACGAGGTTCACGACGAGGGGCCCCCGACCGTGTGGTCGGGGGC